>NZ_LFRO01000088.1:0-34295 GCF_001512385.1 Methanoculleus sp. DTU007
CGAGTCCTCGGGAAGCACGATTCGCTGCTAGTACCTCCCTTCCATGAGAAACCTGCTCTTCTTTATTGTTCTGTTACGATTATCCCTCACTGCTTTGATTGGTCTCTTCTGCAGAAGATGGGCTGCTGTTAAAATTTGCCAGTTCCAGTGTTTTCTCCTGCGTTACGTTTGTTGTATTTGTGATATTCACTACAGCACCCGCCGTCTCTGCCTCAAGGAGGATCTCCGAGGGGATCATCACGGCATCGATGATGTAGATGATGCCGTTTGTTGCCAGGATCTCGCTCCCGACCACTTTTGCCCCGCCCAACCTCACTTCACCGCCGGTCGCTTCCACTGTGATCGGGCTGCCCTGTACGGTTGGTATGGTTTTGGCTGCAGTGATCTCCGATATTGTGTATCTTCCTGGGGCCAGATGATAGAGCAGAACCTCGGCGAGGTTGCCCTTAGGGTCATTGAAGAGTTCTTCCATCACGGCGTCCGGTAGGTGGGCAAAGACCTCATCCGTGGGTACAAAGATCGTGCACGGGCCGGGACCGGTGAATGCTCCTTTGAGTCCCGCCCTCTCTATCGCCTCTAAAAAGGTTGAGAAGTTGCCATTCTGCACAAGTACCTGCTCGATCGTCAGGTTTCCACCCACTGAGTCCTCTGCAGGCATTCCGCTTGTCCGGGTTGTGGTCTCGCTCCCCAGAGGAACTGTGCAGCCTCCGACGAGAACCATCGCTCCAGTAACCAGAGCGACCACTATGAATACGAGTGTTGCCCGCATAGTCCCCCCAAAGTGCGGTCTCTCCGTCTATCTCTCCATATGTCTATTTAAAGTACCTGCACTGCGCAGCCGCTCCTCACCCCCAGAGCCTCAGGGTCGAGACCACGTGGCGTACCGGGTCGTAAACCCTGATGATGTTGTTCCCGGTATCAGTGATATACCAGAGTCCACTGAAGTTGACCAGACCATCCGGTTCATCCAGTCTTGCGTCTCCTGACAACCCATCCTGGTAACCGCGGCTGCCGCTCCCGACCCTGGTGAGGACCCAGCCTGTGGCCGGATCGAACTCCTTGATCTTATGGTTGCAGGTATCGGCAAGGTAGATCAGCCCTTCGTGGTAGGCTATGCCCTTTGAGTGATGGATGCGTGCCATCCGGGCGATGGTGTCGAGATCGCCGAAATCATCCGGAGAGCGCCCGATGAACGTCTCAACCATTCCCCGCTTTATCCGGCGGATGGCCGAAGCCCCGCTATCGGCGACATAGAGCACCTCTCCATCAGTGACGATCCCGGACGGTTCGACAAAGGCGGCTTTATCGAGCGGGCCGTCGACCAGACCATCCTGGCCTGAGCCGGCGTAGGGCTCAATCTCATGGGTGGCGGTATCCAACCGCCAGATCTGCCTCGCACCGGCCATCGCGATATAGAGGTAGCCACCCATCAGCGCAAGATCCCGGGGTGCGTTCAGCGCGGTCATGGTGCCCGCTCCGCCTTCGCCGGGCGATAACCCACATAGCCCGGTCCCGGCAATCGTCACGACCTTCCGATCCGGCCAGGAGATCTGCCGGATCGTATGATTCCCGGTATCCGCAACATAGAGGGTATTGGCTTCTTCGTCGAAGACGAGCCCCGCCGGCTGGTAGAATGAGGCGTCATTGAACGATCCGTCGAGATTGCCGGGAGTCCCCGAGCCGATCGTCTCCAAGATCTTCCCGTCCCTATCGGCGATGACGATCCGATGATGCCCGGTATCGCTGATAAAGAGCCGCATGCCCACGTTGTCCGCTGTAATCTTCCCGGGGAGGAAGAGTGCTCCAATCTGCTTCCTCTCCTGTTTTGCCTCTGACTGCAACGGGCTTTTCTCCAGCAGACCGCGCTGCTCGAAGTTCTGCGCCATCAGGTTTAACTTCCGGTTGAGCCGTCCGTAGAGTCCCTCCCCGGTGGTCATCCCGACGATGCTTCCTCCGGGATCGATGAGGACGAACGTCGGCCAGTTCCTGACGCCGAAGGCCTGCCAGAGGAGGCGGTCGCGATCGATGACGACAGGATGGTCGATTCCGGCAAATCGGACGGCTTCCCTGGGATTTTCGGCAGCAGTCCCGAATTCGAATCCGGGGGAGTGGACCTCAATGACCGTCAGTTCCGGGTGTTCCTCTTTGAGGCGCCGGATCTCCGGCACCAGTCGCATGCAGTTAGAGCATGCGAAGGTTGCAAACGAGAGCAGCACTATCCTGCCGGCCAGATCGTGGACTCTGAGGGGACGGTCGGTGTTGAGCCATTCGAGACCAGAAGGGAAATCAGGCGCAACCGTCGGTTTCATGTGGCACCCTCTGGGAGTCCAGAGTTATGAATGTTGGTGAGGGGATCCTGCGTACTCCACCCGCGGTGCCGCGAGCATCTCGTTGCAGAAGGAGATCGCCTCGGCAACTCTATCCTTCTGGTAGACCACCGGCTTGATGCAGGGTCTCGTCGGGAGATCGCCGATCATCGAGAATACCTCCGACCAGGGTATCGGGTCGGCCCTCGACGGCGGCATGAGGTCGTTATGGATGTGAAAAGCCCGCAGAGCTTCTTGCGGAATCTGCGTGAGCGACCTTATGAACTCATCGCCCTCGACAGCGTGGAGGTACCAGGGATCGAGGGCAATTCCAGCCAGCCCGGCGATCTCCGGGCGATGCTCCTTGAGTCTCGTCCAGAGCGTTTGCACCTGTTTCGCTGTGGATATACCCTGGTCTTTATGGTTCTCGACAAGCACCAGGGGCTCAATGCCAAAGGCGTTCCAGTGGGCGGCGACCAGGGTATGCATCGCCGAGACGATATCGGCAGGAGTGTTCTTCCGACCACCCGGGTGGATCTCAATGATATCCGGGGGAACCCCCAGGTAATCCTCGATCTCAAGGAGCATATCCCCGAGAGCGGCCACCCACTCGGGATCCCACCATCGCAGTTCCGCCTTCACCTGCCGGCCGTGCTGGTCTCTTCGCGGGATAGCCGGTTCGGTGTGCATGATGTACGCGAGGGTCGCCGGGAGGTTCTGATCCTGCTCGTATAAGTGTTCGATGGACGACCTGGTGAGCATGGAGCCGATCTCCTGCCCGGTTCGCTCTACTTCCGTCTTGTTCTTGATGAAGTCGGCAGGGATCTCGATGTACGTGCAGCCCAGCGGTTCGGCAAGGTGCCAGCGTTCGAGGAGTCCGCTCCGCTGGGCTACTTCGGTGACGTTGGGGTAGATGTAGTCTGCACCTGGCATGGGGATCATCTGGCTACGCCATGACGGGGGTGGCACAAATAGGTTGGGGCGGAACGGTATCGATCCACTAGAACGAAGATAGGACGCCAGGCTTTGCCCTGGCGTCGTGGATATTGGATATTTTCGAAAAATTTATCCCCTGGGAGCATGAAACGCAAATATGTTCTCTATCTGGACTCTTCTTCTCATGCTCACGGCGTTTGCCGCCGCTGTGCACCTCATCCGCGAACGAAAGACGCTCTCGCGGATCCGGGTTCTTGAGATTCTGGTCCTCTGGTCGCTCGTCGTCGGGTTCGGGGTCGCCGGGGTCGTCGGGTTTCTCGGCCATACCCTCGCCGCGGACGCGATTGCCACCTCGATCGGCTGGCCCGCGGGTAACCCCTTCCAGCAGGAGGTCGCGGTCGCGAACCTCGCCGTCGCTTCGCTGGGCCTGCTTGCGTACTGGTTCCGCGACTCGTTCTGGCTTGCGGCGGTGGTTGCCGGGAGCATATTTTACTTCGGTGCCGGGATCGGGCACGTCTACGAGGTCGTTGCCAGGGGCAACCTTGCGCCGAACAACGCTGGGATGGTCCTCGTCTACGATCTAGGCTTACCGCTCGCTCTTATACTGATGTATGCCGGGCTTGCCGTACTGCGGCGAAGAGAGGGGGGTTTGCCTTCCGGTGAGGGAGGTGAAGCGGCCGAAAGCGCTGCCTGAGGGTGACTGCAGGCTCACCTGCAGTCATTGCAGGACTCTGAAAGAATACGCAGGATCGATAGAGTATGGAGCGTTCACTGCCTGGGCGTTCTCCGGTCTTTGAGGTCCTTTGGACAGGCGAACAGGATTTCTATGGGTGTATGAATGTAGGTGCAGTAGGTCCGTTTGGGATCGTAGTATGTGCATGAGGTGCATCCGAACTGTTGATCAACTTTCTTATCCAGTTGTGTAAGTTCCCATGTTGGATGGCTGTACGCACTGCCACTCTCCATGACTCTCTCATCGTGATCTTCTTCGGCAGTGGTACTCTTCAGTGAACTAGTATCCTTTAATGAGCTCATGTCAACGTTATAGGGTGCTATCGTGCAACCAAACATTTGTTTGGTTGATGAATCTTCATCGCTCTTATTAAACCTTGGGGGACTGAGCCTGACCTCTGTATTGGATGGGCTGTGCTGCTGTTGGGCCCCAAAAAGGAGAATGAGAGTAAAACGACGCGGGCAGCAGTTCTGGATCATATCGGGAGGTATGGTGTTGTGAAGGTGACAAGATAGAGAACGCCGCCCAGCACGATGAATTGTCCGTCCGTAAGCAGTTCAAAGAGGAGTTTCTCCTTCACGAGCCACTCGCAGCATAGGATGTATCCCTGAGCATAGGCTGTGCCTGCAGCCAGTATCGGTGCCGTGCAGGAACTCAGGAGAGTTCCGCTGATGAGTACCAGCGCGGTTCCGATGGTCAGGTTTAATCCTGTGAGGAGGAAGAGCGTCCTTCGGGTGCCGAGAATTGTCGGGATCGTCCTGACACCCGATGCCGCATCACCCTCCACATCACGCAGATCGAAGATCACAGTGTTTGTAAAGACCAGGAAGAAGAGGAAGGCGCCGACGACGCCGGTTGCGATGTCTGGGGAGTGGGCGAGATGGCAGACCGGCAGGAGGGCAGGAGGTATGGCCCAGGAGAATGCCACAACAAGGCTTTTCATAAAGGGGACCTCTTTCAAGCGCCGAAACCCAAACCGGGCGGGAAAGAGCGGTACACTGTAGACAATCCCCGCTGCAAGGGGGACGATTGTGACCAGGAGGCACTCTAATCCCTGGAGGGCGGAGAGACCGAGGGCAAGGGCGTAGGCGCCGATTGCTGCATCAAAGAGAATTGGCCCGTAGTTCTTCGTGAAGGTGTAACGCTCGGTGTGGTTTATGGCGTCCTCGTCCTCATCGGTCTTGCGGTTGAGGTTGTAGACTGCGAACGTGGTAAGCATCAGTATTACTGCAGCGCTCAAGTCGAAGGGAAGGTCCTGCAGAATGCAGGAGACGTACACCATCGCCGCTCCTGCGACGGAGAGATACAGGGAACTGTACACGATGGCGTGGACGACGGCTTGAAAGGTTGGTTGGACCAGATCGGTCTGATTAATGTACCTGAACATGAATTAATTGTCATAAGAGTGGCGAACATTTGTTACTGCGATGAAGATTTATCAATTCGATTAATGGGCGGACCTGAGCGCGACGTTTCGGAGAGGTTGCGTGAGCATACGAGGCACCCCCGCTACGCACGGCGGCTCCGTTCTGTGCCGGTATTAACGGCATTTGAGTGGAGAAGACTGCATTCCTGAAGACCTACCGGTCTTTGCCGGTCGTAGAACGGTTATAATACTGCAGGTTTCTTGTAAGGCGATGGGTCTTGGATGTCTAAAAAGTCATTCCGGGGGAGCATGCAGTGCTCTGGCGTTCGCTTTGTAGTACTGAAAGAGGCGTTCTCCCCAGGCAACTGCCGCACTACTGGTGCTGACGAGATCCGTGGCGGTATCATAGGTGCCGGTATCGCGTTTATACAGGCCTAACGACAGATATTCGTCGGTCACCGTCATTCCCAGCCGAATTGGTAGGGAAGATACATAAATCTCGAAGTCGTGCCGCTCAAGAAGGCACTCAAGAATCGTACTGTACGGTTCACCGGTCAACCCCCTGGCGAGTTCCTGGGGAACAACGAGTTCGACTGATTTGCCGTCCATAACCACTTCTTTAATCGCATTTGCATGAACTGGGCTCATAATCGATGAAACTCCGTGGATCCGCGATGCATTCTTGAGTATGGTAAAAAAAGAGGAATAGACTGCGAAGATATCTTCCTCAACACCTCTAATCACCTCTGCATTGTACAGGTGCTTCAGCTCTCTCTGAAACTCGAGGGGTATGCTCTCTATCTCGCGCTCGACCCAGAACATCCTGTGGCGCTGAAACGTTCCCATAAGGGCCACGAGCCGTTCAATCTCCGGTTCGACGAGCCTGCCGATAGGGGTGAGTGCATAATCGCCTCGTACCGACTCGACGTAATGAAGAGCCTCGAGCTGCCGGATCTTCGGGATGAGAGCCTGGGACGAACTCCCTGTTACATCACGAAGGTCTGAGAGGGATTTCTTCCCATCCCCTAGGGCAAGCAGTATCTGTGTCAACAGTCGCGATCGGAAGATTGCCTGAACGTCGTCATGGAACGCACTATAGATCTCGAGGGAGGATACTCCTTTCATTATCCCTATGGTTAAGAGATGCTGGTTTGGGCATATCATCCTTTCTATTCCCGCGCAGGCATGTCTCGCTCGTCTGGCACTTTTTTTCATCGGCAGGCGGCCGGGATGCGTCTCCAGGATGACCCACGTAATCCGGTAGATCCGCCATCTCAAAGATCCCTACGCCCAACCATCAGCGCACTTATAGCCCGAAGATCGATATATCTTGAGGCAGTATGTCGTCCACACCCAGATACCTGCTCTGCATCGCACTCTGTGCATGCGCCATTGCCTGTTTCCTTACTGCCGGCTGCTCCGATACCGGGGAGCAACCGGAGATCGTCTCCGGGCTTTCCGGGGACCTTGCCGTTCACTTCATCGACGTTGGACAGGGCGACTCGATCCTCCTTACTTTCCGCGACAAGACCATGCTCATCGATGCCGGTGAGCGCGGAATGGGAGAGCGGGTCATTGAGTACCTCGAGGAGAGAGACATCGAGTCTCTTGACGTCGTTGTGGCAACCCACCCGCACTCCGATCACATCGGCGGCCTTGCCGCCGTCATCTCCGCTTACCCGGTCGGTCGGTTCGTCGATTCCGGGCAGCCGCATACCATCGCGACCTACGAGAACCTGCTTGCTCTCATTGAGGAGAGGGGGATACCGTATACCGTGGTGGAGCGCGGGCAGACGATTGCTCTTGACCCCGACCTTGAGATCCAGGTCTTAAATCCGGCTCCTGAGTTCTCCGATGACGTAAATGAGAACTCAGTCGTCCTGAAAGTGACCTACGGCAAGATCTCGTATCTCTTCGTAGGAGATGCCGGGGAGCCTGCGGAGGAGGATATGATGGAGGCCGGACTCGACCTCGATGCCGACGTCCTGAAGGTCGGCCACCATGCGAGCCGGTACGCGTCATCGGCCAGATTCCTCGATGCAGTCAGCCCTGCGATCAGCGTCATCCAGGTCGGCGAGGGGAATGACTACGGTCACCCCCACAAGGAGGCGCTCGAGCGGCTTGAGGCAACTGGCTCGCGCATCTACCGCACCGACCTTGATGGGACCGTCGTCGTCACCACCGACGGCGAGGCGCTTGCCGTTACAGCCGGAGGTGTGCCGCAGGCCTCCGTGACCGTGACAACCCGGCCGACGACCCCGCCCCCCACCGGCGTCTACATCGCCGGTCTTGACCTCCAGGACGAGACCGTCACCATCATGAATGCGGATCCGGCGGCGGTCAACCTCACCGGCTGGACGATCACCGACGAAGGAGCGCGAAACACCTATACGTTCCCGGTCTTCATCCTTGATCCCGGTGCCGACGTCACCGTCCACTCGGGTGTAGGGAATGATACCGCAACCGACCGACCTCTATTGGGGTCGGGCGACGGGGGTCTGGAACAATGATGGCGACACCGCCACGCTTGCCGACGCAAACGGCACGGTCGTCAGCATCCTGGAGGGGTGATCATGCAGACGGACTCGGTCTTTCTTGTAAGCCTCGACCGGATTGAGGAAGGACTCGCCGTCCTCCTCCTCCGCGAGGACGAATCAGTCCGCTTTACCCTCCCCTCCTCTCTCCTCCCAAAAGATGCCCGGGAAGGCGATATCCTCGAGATCGCAATCCACCGCGACGTCGCGGCGACGGGGGAGGCGCGGCGGCGGATTGCTGAGCGGATTGCCCGATTGCGGGCGAAGGGCGGTCAGTGACCTCTCCAGTCACCTACCCTTTTATCACCTTTTCTTGCTCACACAAGCACCGATGCTCTCTCGGTGTGACGTGATCGTCGTCGGTGCGGGCCCCGCCGGGAGCACCACTGCGCGCTATGCGGCGGAGGCTGGGCTTGACGTCCTCTTGATCGAGAAGCGAAGAGAGATCGGTCTTCCCGTCTGCTGTGGGGAGTTCAACGCATCCTCATCGATTCTCGCCGAAGCGCTCCCCCACGCCCCTGGGTTCGACGACCTCTTCCCCGTCGCTCCCGGACTTATTCAGAAGCAGATCCGGGGTGCTGTCGCCGTCTCGCCCGGCGGTCGGGAGTACGAGTTTGATCTTGCCGGCTACACCGTCAATCGGAACGAATTCGACCGACACCTCGCGGATGAAGCCGTTCGAGCGGGTGCCGCCCTCTCGCTGGATACGAAGTTCCTCGGGCGTGAAGACCGGCGGGTCAGGACCAGCCGGGGTGAAGTCGAGGCCCGGGTTGTGGTTGCCGCAGACGGCCCCCTCTCCCCGGTCGCCCGCTCCGCCGGGATGGAGCGCAATGCCGTCCTCGCCCCGGCCATCACTTGCCAGGTCGATGGGGATTTCGGCGACCGCCTCCGGCTCTACTTCGGGAACAGCGTTGCCCCGGGCGGATATGCGTGGATCTTTCCAAAGCAGGGATGCGCGAACGTCGGACTCGGGGTGCAGAGGCCGGCGGAACCTCTTCCTATTCTCCTCCGGGCGTTCCTTGCTCGGAACGGCTTTGTCGCCCGGGATGTCCAGGCCGGGTTCGTGCCGGTCTCCGGACCGATTCCAAGGACCGTCCGTGAGAACGTCATCGCCGTCGGCGACGCGGCGGGCCACGTCGTCGCCTCAAACGGCGGGGGGATAGCGACTGCGATGATCTGCGGGAGACTCGCCGGGCTTGCTGTGGCGCGTCACCTGCTCGAAGGAGAGCCCCTCGACGCCTACGAGCAGGCATGGCGTTCGGCGGTAGGCCGGGAACTCCTCGCCGCCGCGAAGACGAAGAGGATGGCCGACCGGGTCCTCAGGTCGGACCTCCTGATCGAGCGGGCAATGCACCTGCTCGGCGGCCGCGGGATCCGGAACGCGATCGTCCTGGGCGGTCTCGCGGGATCCGGACCGACCCTAAATTATGTTCGAGACTACCTGCCTCGATGGGGGCGATGACCGAAACCCTTATCTTTCACAGACATGCCCTGTATCACCCCGGCGGGTGATTGAATTGGTTGATGTGGTCAAAGTTGACGGAAGGAGAGAGCCTTTTGTACGGGAGAAGGTGGTGGTGAGTGCGTTGAAATCAGGAGCGCCGCCGGAAGAAGCAAGGGCGATCGGAGAGGCCGTAGAACGGATCGCCTACGATGGCATCCCCTCCAGCGAGATCCGCCGGCGGGTGCTTGAGCAACTCCGCGACCGGAACCCGGAATGGGAGGAAAACTGGCTCATGTACGACCGTGCTGTGAAGAAACGAGGGGCGACGGCCGTCGCAAGTCTGCCGGCCCGCTAACCCTTTTTTTCTCTTGAGTGGCGGGGACCTCGAGAATTGGATCGGAGTCCACCCTGCCAGGGGTAGACATGGCGGGTGCAAACTATAATTACCAATCCGGGCTCATATCTGTCTCTTACTGCTGAATTCTCCAAGGAAACGCTTTCATTGATGCGGCCATTAGATGGCCGTTTCTTATTTAAGCCACTATCCGGGGAGGATAAAGCAGTCAGGACTTACAGAATGGCACGACGGCCCGTTTGCTCTTGATACACTCCCCGATTTCCAGGGAATGCCGGAGCGTGGGCGCGCCAGCAGGCGATATGTATGCCAACCAGTGATTCAGAAGACGATATATCCTCTAATAATAGTCAGAATATTACGGAAGGAACAAAGATACTCTTCGCCGATCCGAAGACCGCGATCCTCCGGCTCTCCCTGCCGATGATGGTCGCGATGACCCTCGTGACCCTCTACAACGTCGTCGATGCGTTCTGGGTCGCGGGTCTCGGTGCAGACGCTCTTGCCGCCATCGGGTTCTCATTCCCCCTCTTCCTCCTCACGATCGGGTTAGCGAGCGGTCTTGGCACCGGTGGAGAAGCGGCACTTGCCCGGATGATCGGCGCCCGCAACCGGGGCGGAGCAAGCAGCGTTGCGATGCACACCATCCTCCTGATGACCGTCCTTGCTGTCATCGTCACCATTCCGCTCGCCCTCTTCACCGAGGAGATCTTCGCCCTCATGGGGGCAGGAGAGGCTGCCGGCCTCGCCACAGAATACGCCCGGATCCTCTTTCTCGGGACGTTCGCCCTTCTCTTCGGCGAAGTTGCATACTCTCTCATGCAAGGTGAGGGGAACGCAAAGCGGACGATGTACGCGATGGCGCTCGGGGCGGTGGTAAACGCCGTCCTCGACCCGATCCTGATCTACACGCTCGGGATGGGGATTGCAGGAGCAGCCTGGGCGACGATCATCGCCGAGGTCATCTCTGCCATCCCGATGGTCTACTGGCTCTTTGTGAAGAGGGATACCTACATCTCCCTCCACTTGAGCGAGTTTGTCCCCGACCCCGCCACCATGCGGGAGATCCTGCAGGTAGGTCTTCCGGCCGCCGTCGAGCAGCTCTCGCTTGCCCTGATGGCCCTTGTCCTGAATGGGATCATCGTTCTGATATCGAGCACCGACGGGGTTGCCATCTACTCGACCGGGTGGCGGCTCGTGAGTATCGGTTTGACCCCGATCCTTGCCATCGCAACTGCGGTGGTCGTGGTCATCGGCACCGCGTACGGAGCGCGGGCATATGCCCGGATGGAGTCCGCACTCCTCTACGCCGTCAGGCTCGGGCTCGGGATCGGTATCGGGCTTGCCATTACGACATTTGTCTTTGCCCCCCAGATCGCCGCATTCTTTGCGGGATCGGACGGTGCCGATGCCATCATCCCGGAGTTGACGATCTTTCTTCGGATCATGAGCCTTGTCTACCCGGTGGTCGGGTTTGGCCTTTTCTCGGCATCATTCTTCCAGGGGACGGGGCTTGGAGCACGATCGCTTACGATCACCATCATGCAGAACGTCGTGCTCTCGACCCTGCTTGCCTGGTTCTTTGCAATCGGACTCGGGTTCGGCCTTGATGGCGTCTGGTGGGGGGTTGCTGCAGGAAACGCGGGCGGCGCGATCTTTGGATACGTCTGGGCGCGCAGGTACTCGGCGGGACTCAGAAACCGGCAGGCAGTAGCGGCATGAAGGGGGAGGGCCCCTTCACTCTTCTAGATCTTCGTCGTCAACCGTAGTATGGGCCACCTCACGCAGCGTGAACCGGAACGACGCCCCGAGGTCCGGCCGCCCCGCGATCCGGTCCTCAACCCAGACCCTGCCGCCGTAGCGTTTAACAAGCAGTCCGACGATGAAGAGCCCTAGCCCCTCCCCGTGGCCCTGGCTTTCGTTCCGCCTGAACCGGTCGAAGAGTTCCTCCTTCATATCATCCGGAATACCATGGCCGGTATCCTCAACGCTCACCACCACGGTATGCTCCTCTTCCGGGTAATCCTCAACCCGAACCGTGATCTGGGCGTCCGGTCCGCCAAACTTCAAAGCGTTCTCGATGAGGTTTGAGAATATCTCGGAGAGTAGATCGTCCGCCCAGACCTCCGTCGCCGTGTCCTCAAACGAGACGCTGGCATTGGGAACACGTTCGAGTTCGGTCCTGATGACGCGGCTTAAGTGGACCGGGGTAAGATCGGGTGCCTCCTGGTGGATGCGGCGGATCGTCGAGACGTTCTGAATGATGCCGGTGCTTTTGCGGACGCTCTCCTTGATCTTCTTTGCGTAATCCGCAGCATCCCCTTCAAGCATCTCGAGCAGGAGATCGGCGTACAGGCTCGTGACGTTCTCCGCATTCTTGATATCGTGCGTCATGATGTCCAGGTAGAGGTTCGTCTCACGGTGCGCTTCCTCAAGCCTTTTGTGGAGCATGCTCCGGAGGACACCTGACCCAATCTCTCTTCCGATCGCCTCAACGAGGTGCCGTTCCTCGTCGCAGAGCCCCTCCGTCGTCTTGCTCCCGAGGAAGAGCGCCCCGACCACGACTGACTCGGCAAGGATCGGGATGCAGGCAAGTGTGGAGACCCCGAGTGACGAGAGGATCTCTTCCTCGATCGTGCCGGGCTTGCTGCTCAGTTCAAGGTAACGCGGCTGCCCGGCGACAAAGACAAAGTTCCAGGGCCAGTGATGGACGTTGATCGTCTGGTTATGGGCAAGATACTCCTTCGGGACAGCGTGGTGGTAGCGCGTGAGCGCCAGTGTTCGCTCGGGGTTTAGGAGGTAGGTCAGTCCCAGATCAAAATCGAGCAGATCCAGCGTTTTTGAGAGTGAAGCCTCGAGCAGTTCGTCGAGCGAGAGGGACGATGCAGAGACCTCCATGATCCGGTTGAGGATCTGAAGTTGCCTGTTTGAGAAGAACAACACTTCGTTCGCCTCTTTCCGCTCGGTGATATCATGGACGGTCCCCTGGATGAATGCGGGCGTGCCGTCCTCGCCGCAGATGTTCTGGACAAAATCACGAACCCATCGCACTCTGCCGTCCTTTCGTACGATCCTGTATGCACGGTCGGTCGAGAAACCCGGGACCGACTGCAACCGGCTGGTGCTCTCCCGGATGCGGGGGCGGTCACTCGGATGGACGATCGCATCCCAGGTTATCCTCCCCGATAGGAACTCATCTGTGGTATATCCGGTGACCGTCTCCACCGCGCCGTGGATGAAGATGGGTTTCTGGTCCACCGTCCCACGATATGCGATCCCGCGGAAGTCCTGAACGAACGAGCGATATCGCTCCTGACTCTCCCTGGCCTGGTTCTCTTCGCTCCGTCTCCTGATAGCCCGGCCGAGCATATCTGCTGTAACCTGCAGAAGATACTGCTCATCGACGGTAAAGACGTTCTCCGGTCGCGGCGAGGAGTCAGGGAGATACACAACCTCCACGCTCCCTACTCTTCTTTTGTCCACCCGAATCTCGGCTGCGATCTTCCAGGGCGTCTCCTGGTATCGGTGGGTGTAGGTTGCCTCGCCGTGCTTTATGCGGACGCCGGTCTTGTCTGGATGGCGGAACCCGGACGGAAGAGCCCGGGCGACGTCGCGGAGGAGGTCTTCTGTCGAAAGATCGTCCGAATCGATCAGTCGGGAGATCTTGTGCAGGGTGCGGATCCCCCGTACCCGCTCCCTCTCCTCATGGACCCGGGGAGTCCGCGATACGCCGTCCCCTGCCTTTCTGGCGCTGCTATCCCGTATCCGAAGCACCCAGATCCCTCCAAACGGCTTCGCCTCAACCTTCTGGCTGGAGTAGATGAACCGTCGCTCTTCCCCATGGGTATTGCGCAGGGCCAGATCGAGACCGGGCACCTCGACCCCGTCGCGCACTGCGGCAATGAGGCTTTTGACCTGTTCTTCCTCCAGAAGAAGCGGTATGAGGTGAGTATCGAGGACCTGCCCGGCATCAAGCCCGAGAATCTCCTCTTCATTTGCTGAGAGAATATTTGTGGCATAGGCGTTTACCCAGGTTACTTGCATATCCCGATCGAGAATAAGGATGCCCACGCCGGGTTCTTCGAGGATCCGGAATGTCTGTTCCGGCAAGGTGAACCTAGAATCTGTTACGCCTGTATGAATGTTCTTGCCCCCTTGAGTATATTATCTAATTTTAATTATATGAATAAGTTCATAGTCTGTATAATAAGAGACTTGCGGTTGCTATCCACATAATGAGTTGCAATCCACATGAAACGGGGTGTCTCAAGATTCTCAAAGAAAGGGCTTTACCAAGCATGGTTCATCCACAAGCCCCTCACTGCGCGCACCCTAGGGTCGGCCAATGATCCATCGCTCAAAAAGATGCGACTCGGCCGCCAGGCCAAGACTGCACATGATATTGATTGCTCCCCCGTGGTCATAGCCTCGTCGGGTTAAGTTCCGGAATGGATTCTTTAATTGTTTTGGTCATGATGCTCGCTCGTCCTTTGGGGGAGATAGCCGCCGGAGCAGCGGGCCCTGGTGATTGCCGGACACCCTTTATGCAGGCTGCTTTCGGCCTGATGTTAGGGCAAAAAAGAGAGGATCAGATGTTTTCAAACCTCTTGTTCACCGCATCCCAGTTCACGACGTTCCAGAAAGCGTCAATGAACTGCGCCCGGTTGTTCCTGTAATCGATGTAATAGGCATGCTCCCAGACATCGAGCACCATCAGTATCTTGAATCCCGGATAGATCTGGTTGTTGTGCTTCTCGATCTGCATGATCATGGGGCGGTTGGTCATGGCGCAGTACACGAGTGCCGCCCACCCCGAGCCCTCGACGCTCGATGCCGTTTTCGTAAACTCGGCTTTGAATCGGTCAAAGGAGCCCCACTCCTGGTCGATCCGGTCGGCAAGAGCGCCTCCCGGTGTCCCGCCGCCGCCACGCCCGGCCGGGGCCATGCTAGGCCAGAAGAGGGTGTGCAGGACATGGCCACCGATGTTGAACGAGAGTTCTTTCAAGAGGGCTTTCATATCAACTTCGGTCCCTTCCTGCCGTGCTTTCTCCAGTTTCTCAAGGCCTGCATTCGCTCCGGTCACGTAGGCCTGGTGGTGCTTGTCATGGTGCAGGGAGAGCTGCTCCTTTGAGATGTGCGGTTCAAGAGCGTCAGGTGCGTACGGCAGGGGTGGCAGTTCATACTTCTTCAATGAGGTGAGTTCCATCTTCTGTGCAGCCATAGGCATCATCTCCCTCTCTGGAAGTGGATCTATTTTATGGTGCCGGTAACCGGGATCGGCCCGGCAACGGGTGGTTCTTTCGCATCTTCGGATCTGGCGAGCACGACCGCGGGGCAAAATCGGTAGGCTCGGCCCGACCGCTGGAGCCCAGATAGATCTGGCAGAATTCTCCTTCCAAGGTTCATGATGCCTGATCGGGAACACCCTTCCCTACACTGTGGAATATGGGGTGACAATCTGGCCCAACATAATGTTTAAATACACTGGTATATTGGATGATACTCAAACCGCCTCACGTTCTCTGCCGCACGGAACCCGGCTTTGGGCTCCGGTCCCGGGCATCCTGGTGACCGAACTACCAAGAGGCGCCTGAACACGACAGTATCCGGAGAGTGGTGAACTGTATGGAGACGGCAACACGTATCTCGCTCTTTACCGCCACGCTCATGATGCTGATCACGCTCGCCCTCTTGCACGATCTGTACCTTACACTCCTTGGAACCGGATGGAGTCTCCTTGCGAGGATACTCTCTCTCCTCCTTGTCTCAGTTACTTTTTTTGGGGTGATCCAGTTCATGAGTTACGCCGATCACCTCCTGCGGTCTCTCTATGCCTACCCTGAACGCGCCGTAACTCTTCTGCGAAAGGCCCCACGCCCCTCCCGCCGCGCTGCCGTCTTTATCCCTGTCTATAATGAAGATCCCGACGTGGTCGAGTCCTGCATCCGGGCATGCATGGCAATCGCCTACCCTGACGTCCGTATCTTCCTCCTCGACGACTCCACCGATGCAAAAAAACGGGCCTCGATGCAGGAGATCAGCCACCGGTATGGCCTCCGTTATGTTCACCGGGATCATAGAAGAGGTTTTAAGGCTGGAGCCATTAATCACGCCCTCTCGCTCCTCGATAGTGATATGGAGTATCTTCTGGTGCTCGACGCCGACCAGAGGGTTAAGCCGACGATCCTTGCCGACCTCATACCGATTCTGGAGGCCAACCCCGATGCCTCCTTCATACAGACCCCTCAGTTCTTCCGATCGGAACCGAACGACCCGATAAGCGTCACCTTCTCATATCAGCAGCACATCTACAACAAGCACGTCTGCAGGGGGCTTTCCGTAAACCAGACCGCCGTGCTGACCGGTTCAAACTGCATCTTCCGCGTGAGCCATCTCGTGGCAATCGGCGGGATGGACGAGACCTGTATCGCCGAGGACATCGCCACATCGTTTGCGTTCCATTTCAGAGGGTGCCGGGGAATCTTCTTAGATACCGTATATGCCGAGGGCATAGCGCCTCCAAACCTCGCTGCCTACTTCACGCAACAACTTCGCTGGGCATACGGGAACACCCAGCTCCTGGGGACCATCCTCCGCACGTTGGTTGCAAGCCCCCGAAGCATGACCGCGGTGCACTGGCTTGAGTTTATCGTCATCGTCTCGATCTACCTCCTCGGCGGGGTGAACGTGGCGCTCTTCCTCCTCCCTATCGCCACACTCATCCTGGGGATCCCGATCCTGCCGGTCTGGCTTCCCCCGATATTTGCCGTGGTGCTTGCCGTGGTGATCGCGATCCAGGTCATCATCAGCGTTCGTGAGCGGCAGTATTCTCTGCGGGATCTCGCACTCTCACAGGCGATCTTCAACACGCTCGCCTTCGTGTACGCGCGGGCGATCGTCTATGCCGCATCCGGAAAGAAGTTGCCGTTTGTCGTGACACCAAAAGCGCTCTCGGGATCCGCCGGTCGAGCCCGTGTCAGGATCGCCCCTGTGCTCTTTGTGATATCGGCCGTTCTGGTCTCGATATTCTTCGGCGTCATGCGGCTCCTCGCCGATGGTCCGGATTCCGGTACGACGATCCCGCTCTTCTGGGCCTGCTATACGCTGATCGTTCTCTCATCCTTCCTGGTGGTCTGGCGGCGGGACGGAAGGCGGGTGCAGGCTGCCGGAACTGAGTAATCGGAAAAAGAGTATTTTCGGGAGTGATCTTACCTGAACCTCTGCCAGAGGATCCTTCCCATCACCCGGAAGGTGAAGTCGAGTTCGTCAAAGAGCGGAATGCCATTCTCCTTGAGGATCTTGCGGCCCCTGTCCATGGATGCGCCGCCAAGAAGCGTCGAGACGATCATGTTCTCGGTCTTCTCAGAGAACCGGATGATCTGGTTTGCAAGCTGCTCTGAACCGATGACAAGGTTCGGGAACCCGACCACGAACGCGATATCCCAGCAGTCCTGGTACTTGGCGAGCACGTTGAATGTCTGCTCAAACCGCTTCTCGTTAGCGTCGCCAAGGAGGTCGATCGGGTTGTTCTTGTTCCAGAACTCGGGCAAGAGGTCGTTTAACTCCTTCAAGACTTCCGGCGGGAGGTCGATCAGGTCGATACCGTAACGCTCGGCGTAGTCGGAAGAGAGAACGGCGAACCCTCCGGCGTTCGTGATCACAACCGCCCGTTTGCCGCGGGGGTAACCCTTCGGGAGCGAGAGCATCTCGGCAACCTGGAACGTGCCGGAGAGGGTGTGCACGGGGATGACGCCGGATGCGCGGAAGGCTTCCATGTAGACATCGTACGACCCGGAAAGAGATCCTGTGTGGGACGAGGCTGCGGCTTGGCCCTTCTCGGACGAACCGGACTTGATCGCCACGATGGGTTTGGTCTTTGAGACTTCGCTTGCCACCTTCATGAAGGTCTTGCCGTCCTGGATCTCCTCGATGTAGAGGATGATGCCTTTGGTCTTGGGGTCACGCTCCACGAACCTGAGGAAGTCGATGAAGTTGAGGTCCGCCTGGTTGCCGACCGAGACGACTACGGAGAACCCGATGTCCTGCTTGATGCTCCAGTCGACCACGGTGTTGACGATGGCGCCGCTCTGGGATATGAACGCGATGTTGCCGGGTTTCGGGGATTGGTGGACGTAGGTGGTGTCGATGCCCTTCGGGGGGATGATCAGCCCAAGACAGTTCGGGCCTACGATCCGCGTGCCGTAACCCCTTGCAATCTCGAGAACCCGGTCTTCGAGCGCCTTTCCTTCCTCGCCCATCTCACGGAACCCGGCAGTGATGATGACGGCCATTGGGACTCCTTTTCGCCCGCACTCCTCGATGACACTCGGGACGTGCTTTGCCGGGACGGTGATGACCGCCATGTCGACGGGATTTGGAATGTCGAGGATGGAGGCGTATGCCTTGAGCCCCTGGACCTCCGGGCGCTTATTGTTGACGGGGTAGAGCTGTCCGGGGAAGTGGAGGAGGTTGTGCATCACGGCGTAACCCATCTTCTTCGGCTCCGACGAGGCGCCGATGACCGCGATCGACCGGGGGTTGAAGTACTCGATCGGTACGAAGGGGCGCTCATTTGCTACTTTCTCGACGGCTTCATCGTCGACGAAGATCCGGGCGTCGACGATGCAGGCGCCGGATTCATAGAGCCGAACAGGGTTGATGTCAAACTCCACGACGTTGGTGTTCTCGGCAAAGAAACGGTTGATCGCACACATGACCTGAACCAGGGTCTCTTCGTCGCGGGGCTTGGATCCGCGGTAGCCCTGGATCATCGGGTAGCCGTGGATCTCCCGAACCATCTTCCGGATCTCCTCTTCGGAGATCGGGAGGATTCGAAGGGTGACGTCCTTCATCAGCTCGACGAGGGTACCGCCCATGCCGAAGGTGAGCACCTTCCCGAATGCAGGATCGGTCTTCCCACCGATGATCAGTTCAAGCCCCGGCGCCGCCTGTTGCTCGACGACAACGCCCTTGATCTCGGCCTCGGGGTTGTATGCCTTCGCGTTTTCGACGATCTTTTTGAATGCCTCTTCCGCGGCCTGCTTTGAGGAGATACTGACGATAACCCCGCCGGCATCACTCTTGTGCACAATCTGCGGCGAGTGGATCTTCATGACGACTGGAAAGCCAATCTTCTCGGCTACTTTGCCTGCTTCGGCAGCGGTCTTGACGATTGTATGTTCGGGCACCGGTACACCGTATTGTTTGAGGAGTTCGTACGACTCAGACTCGCTTAGCATTCTCTTTACCATGGTTGTCGCCTCTAATTTCGAGTATCAACTTAAGCATCTCTATAACCGTGCAGTTCATATTCCCTGACAGATGAACCGTCTCCCGGAAAAACCACACCTATAGGTCGGAGTGAACTGTACAACGTGGTATCATCTCTGCCTTATAGGTTTTGTAATGATTCAACATGATAAATTCTTCAATCTGCTCCGGTAGTCATCTTAAATATCCTTGAATTATTCTGGATTTGCGTAAATAGGGGTCGATTTGAGCGATTTTAGGTTGCAT
Source organism: Methanoculleus sp. DTU007 (assembly GCF_001512385.1). Taxonomy (NCBI): domain Archaea; kingdom Methanobacteriati; phylum Methanobacteriota; class Methanomicrobia; order Methanomicrobiales; family Methanomicrobiaceae; genus Methanoculleus; species Methanoculleus sp. DTU007. Next base: position 19,191 of record NZ_LFRO01000088.1, read on the forward strand.
GCAGGTGAGGTGCATGGCGGACGTCTGATCGCGCGGGCCGGGACCATCACGGCCGGCGGTATTGATGCCTCTTTGGGGCGTTCGCTCAGGTGATCCTACGCGATGCTGACTGCCCTCCGGCTGAACCCAAACGGCGGCAACTACAAACGTATCAAGCGTTCCGTCGCAAAGACAGCCTCACCTCTTTTCCGATGGGTTTAAGATAGTCTTTTTTCGGACGAGGGGGCAGGGAAGTTTTTCGGTTCCGTGCCTCTGCTACCGGGCGCTAATCGTCTTGGATCCTGTGCTTGTGTAGGTGCTAATAGAATCCCTCATCGTCACGCCCATCGGCTGTTCTCAACTCCTCACCAATCCCCATCTCCCGATCGCCGCCCACCCTGCGAGGCACACGGCCCCGACCGCCACGTTGAGCGCGCCAAGGCTCAGGACGAGGTTCTCTCCGCCAAGGAAGACCAGGATCATCCCGGCGCTGCCGAAGACGAGGCCGGCGCAGTTGATCAGGGCTGATGCGGAGCCGGTATCCTCCTTCTGCTGGTCGAGCATCAGGAACGCGCCCGGCGGACGCACGGCACTCCCCATCAATGACGCCGGGAAGAGGCCCAGGGCAAAGAAGAGAGGGCCGAGGTTCCCGAAGAGGCAGACGAGTGCTCCTCCGACAAGCATGACGGCGAAACCTGATGCGACGATCATCCAGCGGCTCGTGTGCCGGGAGAGCCAGAGGTAGAGGAAAGGACCCACTATCAGGCCTATAGCGTTGAGAGCAAAGTAGAAACTATACCACTGTTCCGAGAGCCCGAACCAATCCTGGTAGATGTACGGTGAGGCGGAGACAAATGCCAGGGATGCGGTGCTCACGAGCGAAAAAACGACGAGGAGCGATGTAAAACCCGGGTTCCTGAGCACGGCCCCGAGTCTCTGGATGGATTGCGCCACGGTGCCGGTATACCGCGAGGGTATGGTCTCTTCGAGGAGGAGGGCGCCTGCCATCGAGACGACTCCGATGAGAGCGAGTGTCAAAAAGAGCCCCCGCCACGACGTGTAGGGGAGCATGAACGCGCCGAGGACCGGCGCGATGGCGGGCGAGATGACGACCATCGACTGGACGATCGAGAGCACTGATTCCTGCTTCCTCCCGTCGTAGACGTCCTTGACCATCGCGGTCGCGACCGCAGAAGCGGCGCTGCCGCCGATGGCCTGGAGGACGCGGAATGCGCTCAGATGCCAGATGCTCCACGAGAGCGCACACCCGGCGCTTGCTGCGATGTACAGGGCAAGTCCGGCGAGGAGGATTGGACGGCGGCCGTATTTATCGGAAAGTGGGCCCCAGAAGAGCAGTCCAAGACTGAAGAAGAGAAAGAAGAGGATCAGGGTGAGGTTCGTCAGGTCGGCGGAGACCCCAAAGTAATCTCCCATGCCGGGGAGAGCGGGGAGGTAGAGATCGGTCGAGAGCGGGACAAAGGCGGAGAGCAGAGCAATCAGGACGACGAGACCCTTGTCGCCGAGATATTTCTGGACTCGCTGGTTTTGGCCGGAAAGTGATTGATCCATGGAATCGTCTCGAAGCAGAAGATTCTTTGAAAACAGAATGCTGCTATGGGGATTTGAACCCCAGTCGTAGGAGTGAGAGTCCTACATGATTGGCCGGTCTACACTATAGCAGCGCATTGCACACCATTGTGCTCTACATTGTTTGATGTTAAACTACTTAAACTTATCGCACATGCCCCTCTCCATGACCCGGCCTGTAACCTCGTAATCGGAGCCATATCCGGGCCTCGATTCTTCTGCCACACCATGATCTTTACCACAGACACCAATAAGTAGCTGCCCCGCATACCTATACCGGCAGTAATGAGCAGTGTCGAAGAGCAGATACGGGAGATTGAGGACGAACTCAAGAATACCCCGTACAACAAGGCGACTTCCAAGCATATCGGCCGCCTCAAGGCGAAACTTGCGAAGATTCGCGACGATGCGGTAGCCCGGGCTATGGCCTCCTCCGGCGGGGGAGAGGGCTACTCCGTGAAGAAGTCGGGAGACGCCACCGTTGTTTTAGTCGGTTTCCCGTCCGTCGGAAAGAGTACGCTGCTCAACAAACTCACCGGCAACGACCTCTCAGAGACTGGGGCATATGCCTTCACGACCGTCTCTGTCATCCCGGGCTCGATGGAGCACAGGGGCGCAAAGATCCAGATCCTGGATATCCCCGGCCTGATCGCCGGCGCAGCGATGGGCAAAGGCCGCGGGAAGGAAGTGATCGCCGTCGTCCGGAGCGCCGACCTGATCCTGATCCTTGTTGACGTCTTCAACCAGCAGCACGTCGACGTCCTCCTGCGCGAACTCTACGATGCGGGAATCCGAATTAACCAGGAAAAACCCGATATTACCATAAAGAAGACCGCAAACGGCGGGATCAGGCTGAACACCGTCGGCAGCGTTGATCTCGATATCGAGGAGATCCGGTCGATCCTTGCAGAGAACAAGATCGTCAATGCGGATGTCCTGATCCGCAACAACGTAACCCAGGATGATTTCATCGATGCGATGATTGGAAACCGGGTCTACGTCCCTGCATTCATCGCGGTCAACAAGGTCGATCTCGTCGACGAGAAGACGAGGACGAATATCGAGAAAGAGTTGACCAAACGGTTCGGTGAACCACCCATCATGGTCTCGGCGCACAGCGGCTACCGCATCGAAGACTTAAAGGACGCAATATACGAGAATCTCGGATTCATGCGTATTTACTTAAAACCGGTCGGCGGCCCTGCAGATATGGACGAGCCGCTGATCATCCGGAGCCCCGCGACGGTCGAGGACGTCTGCAACCGGCTTCACCGCGACTTCGCAGACAAGTTCCGGTATGCAAAAGTCTGGGGTAAATCGGCCAAGCACGACGCGCAGCGCGTCGGCCTCAACCACCAGCTCGCGGACGGGGACATCCTCACCATCGTCACCCGCCGCTGATCACTTTTTCAAGGACGGAAAGCGGTGCATCGGTTTTTATGGCGGTCCCTGAGTAGTGCGCTCGGCTTGCCCGGTAGCCGAGCCCCACAAGACGCTCGATGACCGTCTCGATGCTGCCGGGTGAGACCCGGAGTGATTTTGCTATGACGTGGTAGTCGTAGTGGCTCGATGTCTCCAGCTCCTGCCGGCAGGTCGAGAGCAGCCGCGCGATCCGTGCCCTGTTCCCGACGTTCACCAAAGGAAGCAGCTCCTCCATCGCGGCGAGCGTCGGATCGTCGTTGATCCTCCCGGTCCAGAGGGGGCCGACGGGGACGAGGTCCGCCCCGCAGAGGGGGCACTCCTCTGGTTCCGGAAGGAGACCGGTCTGCTCTGTCCGATAGAGGCAGTCTCTGCATTGCATGATGTAGCCAATCCGCGCAAGCGTCCTGTCGGCCGCAGCCGCCCCGTCCCTGAGACGGAGGTGCAGGCGGTGGAAGTGCTCGTGTGCGTAGCAGAAGAGGGGCTCTACCCCGCGATCGTACTTGATCACCTCGCGCACAACAAACCCTAGCAGCGTCCGGAGGCCGACCTCGGCGTGGTACTCGGTATTCCGGGGGCGGGAGAAGTAACGGCGCATTCCGGCTTTTAAGTGCGCCCCGCAGAGCGGGGCGGTATCGGTCGCGGTGACGAAGAGGTACCTCCCGGCGCTCCGGGCGGCGGCGTCGACAAACGGCGCAGGCGTCCCGAAGGGATCGAGATCGACGGCATCGAACTTCCGTACACTCATCAGAGCATTCGCATCGCTGTGGGTGACCTCGGCGGACAATCCGAGCCTCTCCACGTTCTGCCGGGCAAGGTCGACTGCTCTCTGGCTCCAGTCGTTGATCGTGACCGGGATACCGATTTCATGCGCCACCCGGAGCCCCCGGGCCCCTGACGCTCCCATGGCGTCGAGATAATCCTCCGGCCGCAGGACTGAGAGGAGGAGGATTGTAACATCCCGGTTCAGTTCCATGCGTGGATTATAAAAGACCGGTCCGCCTCCCGGCGGGAACTGAAGATGAGGATCTTGCCTCGGCACGAAAAACCGGGTTCTACCCTCCGTAACCTCAACGATATCCATTGCTTCCGGAAAGGTGGATACTCGATACCCTTATACCTTCTCATGAGTAATACTATTACTCCAGTCTGTGGGCTTGTGGCCTAGCCAGGATATGGCGTCAGCCTCCTAAGCTGAATGCCGGGGGTTCAAATCCCCCCAAGCCCGTCCGTTTTCCCGTGTTCTCTCAAGAGAAAACCCTCTGGTTATTTATCGATAGCCTGGTAACCTAACTATCCGAAAATGAGCGCAACAGCCTTTATCAGGATAACTCGCCCGCACAACGCCGTCGTTGCGGGGTTTACCGCGCTCATCGGGTACCTGGTCGCCACGGGTACCCTCACGCCGCCGTCGCTCCTGCTTGCCGTGGTGGTGACGCTCATAACCGCTGCGGGGAACGTCGTCAACGACGTCTATGACCTCGAGATCGACCGGATCAACCGGCCCGATCGACCCCTCCCGGCAGGACTGATCACTCTTTCCGGTGCGAAAGCCTACGCGGCAGTTCTCTTCATCGGCGGGCTTGCCGCCGCCGCCCTGACGACAACGCTCTGCTTTGCCATTGCTCTCGTAAACTCAATAATCCTGGTAGGATATGCCGTCTGGCTGAAGCGGACCCCGGGTATAGGCAACGTCGCGGTCGCCTACCTGACCGCGAGCGTCTTTCTCTTTGGTGGAGCGTTTGAAGGTATTGAGGGGCTCATTCAGAACCTCTCGCTTGCAACGATCACGTTCCTTGCGACCATCGCGCGGGAGATTCTCAAAGACGCCGAGGACGTGGACGGAGACGCTGCCGGAGGGGCACGCACGCTTCCTATGCTCGTCGGCGTCCAATGGACGGGCCGGCTCGCGCTCGCCTGTGCCTGCGGCGCAGTTCTCGTGAGCATTCTCCCCTTCGGCGACTGGTGGGGTCTCTTTTATCTTATCGCCATCGCGATCGTCGATATCGTCATCCTCTTTGGGGCGGCCCGGGGAGCGAGGTGCACGACGCCGGCATGTGTCCGCACGTCAAGGGCTACATCGATCTTACGGGCCGGAATGTTTGCTGCACTCGCGGTCTTTGCGGTTGCTGCGATCATCTAAGTTTCGGCAGCGCTTTTCCGCTTATCGAGTGGGCGGAGCGGGTGCCGGATATTCAGGTCAGCAGGAATGAATCTCTTGCGGGAGTTTAAGCCCGGGTGTTGTGACCCTGGCCTTTTGCCTGCGAACGCCCGGATGAACTCTGGCCGATCCGGAAAAATGCACTGATCAATTTATCTGATCCTAAATAGAGTTATTATCGCGGGAGATCCTCATGAAAGTTTACCGGCACGGGGACACGTACATCGCACCTAAAGGTTCCTTTTTTGACGGAAACGTGAAGATAGACGGAAATTTCATCGTCCCTCCGGAGACGCATATCTGGGGCAACGTCGTGGTTGCCGGCCGCTTCGAGCTCGGCCCGTGCTCAACGGTCGGTGGTTCAATCAAAGCCGAGAGTATCGTTGTCGGCCACGATGCCAAAATAAAAGGGCCGGTTTGTGTTGAGAAAACCGCCACGATCTGCGACAATGCGCGGCTCCATTCAATCCAGGCGGGAGGAAACATCATCCTCCGGCCAGGGGTCAACGTCGGGGACGTCAACAGCGGCGAGACAATCTTTGTCTTTGGAAAGGTCGGAAGCGTTCGCTTATTCGGAAGGGCCGTGAAGGTCTACGGGACCTGAAACGCGCTCAAGGCCAAGCAGGGCGACATCCCTCACCGCCGCCCAGTCCGCTATCGTCTCCACACATCCATCTTTTAGGTTCACGACGCCCATAGGGGTGATCCCAATCTTATCGCACATATCGATCCCGTCTTTTACCTCCGTGAGGCAGCCGACGCCGATGATCGCCTGTGGATGATACTTCTTGACCATCCGCTTTATGAATGTCGAGCCCGGGACGATGAAGACTCTATATCCGAGCCCTTCCAGCCAGGCTGTATTCTCCCCGACTGCACAGCGACCGCAGTTCCGGCATTTGAGACCTTCTGGTGTCAGGTTTGCCGGACACTGCGCCGATCGCAGGCATTGAGGGAGGAAGACCGCCCGCTGATTCACGGGGGTCTCCGAGAATGCCTTTGTGTTCATGGTGTTTCGGAGAGTTATGAAGAACGTGACGAGATCCCGATCATCCAGACCGAGGAGTTTGCAGAACGCCTTGACGAGCCCTTCGAGGAGGACCAGGCCCGGTATCAGGATCTGCGGAAGGTAAGATTTCCCTCTGGTGATCGATGCGGTGACGATGATGGCGAGCGCTATCGCGGCAAGCAGCATTCCGAGGATGAGGAAGAACGTGATCTCGCCGATGGTGGTCATCAGCTGGATCCAGAGGTTGGATTCAAAGAGTGTCATGATCTGGTTGTCTCTATAAACTGGAAGGACTTTGCGTACGGGGGTCGCAGGACCCCGATCTCGGTGATGATGGCATCGACAAGATCGAGGGGCGTGGCGTCGAAGGCGTAGTTGAGCACCCTGACGTCGTCGGGGACGAGTTGTCGGTCGCCACAGTACGCGAGTTCAGCGCGGTCCCGCTCCTCGACGGTGATCTCACTCTCCACCCGGGCAAGATCGAATGTGGAGACCGGTGCTGCGACGTAAAACGGGATTTTATGGTGATGTGCGGCGACGGCGTGCATGTAGGTCCCGATCTTGTTGAAGACTGCATCCTTTGTGATCCGGTCCGCGCCGACGATGACGAGGTCAATCTTTCCCTTCCGCATCAGGTATGCCGCAGACGAGTCGGGGATGAGGGTTACGTCGATCCCGTCCCGGGCAAGTTCCCAGCAGGTGAGCCGGGAGCCCTGGTTCAATGGCCGGGTCTCGCAGGCAAACACTCGCACGTTCTTGCCGGCTGCGACGGCCGATCGGATCACCCCGAGCGCCGTCCCCCAGCACCGACAGGCGAGCGCCCCTGCGTTGCAGTGGGTGAGGACCGTGCAGTCGTCGGGAAAGAGGTCTTTGCCAAACCCACCGAGCCTCCGGCAGGTCAACTCGTCCTCTTCTGCAACTGCGTTCGCCTCGGCGACGGCGAGGGCCTTTGCCTCCGCAACCGTTCTGGCCATCGATACCTTCGCAAGAACGCGGTCGATTCCCCACGAGAGGTTGACCGCGGTCGGGCGGGTGCTTTTAAGGAAGTCTCCCGCCCGCCGGAGATCGTCGAGGAATCTTCCGAGATCCCCTTCGGTGCTCCGGACGGCTGCAAGCGCCATGCCCATCGCACCCGCGATGCCGAGGGCCGGGGCGCCCCGGATCTCAAGCCTCCTGATCGCGCGGGCGAGATCGTCGACGGTGGTGCACCGCATCAGTTCGTACCTGCCGGGAAGGAGGGTTTGATCTATGTATATGATGCACTCGCTCTCAGCATCCCACGCGATGGTGTAGGGCTCTCTCCTCTCTGACATGCTCATTCTGCCCTGATAACATCAAGATACGCCCGCATTGCAGCTGCTTCTCCCATGGCGACCGAGTCCGGGATATCCTTTGGTGAGGTGGCGGTTCCCGCCACGTAGATCCCTGGCTTTACCGTGAGCACGGGGCCGAGTTTCTGGTCGGCAACCCCGAAGAACCCGGACTCATCCATCGGGATGCCGAGCATCCGGGCAATCTCCTCGGCCCCGGAAGCAGGCTCGAGTCCGACCGAGAGGACCACCAGGTCCGGGTGGAACGTCTCCACTTCGCCGGTCTCGGTGTTCTCCGCGGTCATCATAAGATGATCGCCCTTTTCGAGCACCTCGCCGGGGAACCCGCGGACGAACCGGACCCCAAGCCTCTTCGCCCGCTCGTAGTACTCCTCGTAACCCTTGCCATACGCCCGGATGTCGTTATAGAAGATCGTGACCTCGATCTCGGGGTTCTTCTCGCGGATGAGCGTGGCGTTCTTCATCGCGTACATGCAGCAGACCCCCGAGCAGTAGGGGCGGCCGAGGGATAGGTCACGGGAGCCGACGCACTGGACGAACGCCACGCTCCGGGGAGGCTTGCCGTTCGAGAGCCTCTTGAGCTTGCCGCCCGTCGGACCGCTTGCGTTAATCATCCGTTCTAACTCAAGGCTCGTTATAACGTCGGGGATGGCAAGATAACGCAGTTGTGTCTTATTTCGTGCATCAAACGTCGTATACCCGGTGGTGACGATGATGCTTGCCACCTCGATCTCGATCAGCCGTTCCTCATCCTCGTGGAGGATTGCTCCCTTGCCGCAGACGTCGTAACAGAGGCCGCACTCGATGCAGTGTGCCTGGTCTTTGATGACGATATCGGGGACCGCCTGTGGGTGGGGCTTGTAGATTGCTTTCCGCACGCCAATCCCGGCGTCGAACCGGTTATAGACCTCGACCGGGCAGATCGCCGTGCAGTCCCCGCACCCGTTGCACTCTTCCTCGATGATGTAGCGGGGATGCTTCCTGACCCTGACCTGAAAGTTCCCAACCTCTCCTTCGACCGACTCGACCTCGGAGCAGGTGTGGATGGTGACGTTGGGGTGCCGTGCCACCTCGACCATCTTTGGAGAGAGGATACACATTGAGCAGTCGTTTGTGGGAAATGTCTTATCGAGTTGGGCCATATGGCCACCAATGGTCGGCTCACGCTCGATGAGATGGACGTGAATGTTGTGACCTGCAAGGTCGAGCGCTGCCTGGATGCCCGCGACCCCGGCCCCGATGACGACGACGTCAGTCATGGCGGTACCTCTCTGCAAGTTTGACGTATTCACGCGCGTTCTGGATGATGCTCTCCTGCTGCTCGGGGGTCGTCTCTCTGACCACTTTCCCCGGCACGCCGAGGACCAGCGAGTTCGGCGGGATCTCTTTTCCCTCAGTAACCACGGCGCCTGCTCCGATGATGGAGCCCTCGCCGACAACCGCACCGTTCAGGACGACGGCACCCATCCCGACGAGCACCCGGTCATGGATGGTGCAGCCATGCAGGATGGCGCCGTGGCCGACCGAGACATCTGCCCCTACGGTGACCGGAAACCCGATCGTGGTGTGGACGACGGCATTATCCTGAATGTTTGATCCCGCTCCTACGCTGATCCGGTCTCTGTCGCCCCGAATCACCGCGCCGAACCATACGCTTACGTCGTCGGCGAGCGTCACGTCCCCGATGACTGTTGCGTTCTCCGCGATAAAGACACGTTTCCCCGCAACCGATCCGCTCTCCATAGTGCTGGTACTATTGGTTGCAGCGATACAAAATGGTCTCCCTCGGCGTGGGGTTGGATGGGGTATGGTGGGTAGGGGTGCGAAAGGGCATACCGGAAGAGCATTGGGGCAGGGTAGAGTTTATGGGGTCATTTGCCGGGGCATGGATGCCTGATGAGCGAGAGGGTCGGGACACTGGATCGTGTGGGGGAGATTTGGGGGCACGTTCCCATTGAACTTCTCGTCCGCTCAGCCTCCTGCATATCCGGCGGACGTCTGTGCATGGGCATGTATACGGCGTTTGAGCATCGTTGAGTTTGCCCGCTCCTGCTTGATCCGCACATCCCTCAACCGGTTGAGCCTGGATGTCCAGCCGGTTGTCTGCTTCCCGAGTTCTTCTCCACACCCTCCCGACCACTACCCATAAAAGCCCTCGCGGCAAATGCCTCTGGATGAAAGTGATGGTCGGGGGGACGTTCGATCCCCTGCATGCTGGACATCGGAAACTCCTTTCCCGCTCCTTTGAACTCGCGGGATCTAGCGGAGAGGTGATCATCGGGTTGACGACCGACGATTTTGCCAGCGCAAAAGTGCACCCCGTCCACCCCTACGACAAAAGGCTCGAAAACATCACCTCGTTCATCCGCGAGCAAGGTTATACCGCAACGTGGAAGGTCGAACCGCTCGCCGACCGCTACGGCAGCGCTCTTGATGCGGACTTCGATATTCTTGTCGTCTCCGAAGAGACCTTCCCGGTTGCCGTGGAGATCAACGAACTCCGTCGAGAACGCGGAAGAAAAAAAGTGGATCTCTATGAGGTCTCATGTGTCCTCGCTGAAGACGGCCGGAGAATCTCGAGCACCCGGATCTACCGGGGGGAGATAGACCGTCAGGGCCGTCTGCTTAAATGATGTAGTTTGCGATCTCGCCCTTTTTGATCAGCCAGTCGCAGTAACGGCAGTGCAGCCCTTTATCGAGGACCTCAAATGTGCTCTCCACCGGCTCGTTCGTGTTCGTGATACAGCCGGGGTTCGGGCACCTGACCACGCCTTTGAGGAGATGCGGGATCTCCACACCTTTCTTCTCCACGACCTGGTAGTCCCGGATGATATTGATCTTTGCCTGCGGCGCAAGCAGGGCGATCCGGTCGACCTCCTCCTTGCGGAGTTCTCTGTTCTCGATCTTGACGATGTCCTTCCTGCCCATCCGCTTGCTCTCGACGTTCGTCGCGATACTCAGGCACTCACGCGTCGACCCGGTGATGCCGAGTATGCGCAAAACGTTTAACGCCTCACCGGCCGTGATGTGGTCGATGACGGTGCCGTTCTTGATCGGGCTGATGATCAGCCCGCCTGACGGGTCCTTCCTGGTCATTTCATCACCTCGTAGAGGAGCGCCATCCTGACGGGGACACCGTTCCTCGCCTGCTCAAAGTAGCGCGCATACGGTGTCTGATCGACCGCCGGGTCGATCTCTCCCGCGCGCGGGAGAGGATGGAGGATCATCAGGTGATCCCGGACGCCGCAAAGGTGATCGGGGGTGATCCGGTAACTGGACGCGACATTATAATACGATCCCGAGTCCGGGAACCGCTCGCGCTGGATCCGTGTGACATAGAGGACATCGAGGTCCCTGATCACCTCCTCGACGTCCTCATGCTCGATCACCTCCATCCCGCGCTCCTGGAGTTCAAGGGTGATGTTTGCCGGCATCTCGAGCCCTCCTGGCGCTATCGTGTGCAGTTTGACACCGTAAAGAGAGAGAGCGAGCGCGAGCGAGTGTGCGGTCCTCCCGTAGCGGAGGTCGCCGAGGAGCCCCACGTCAAGCCCCTCGATAGGCATCGACTGTCTGATGGTGTAGAGATCGAGCAGTGTCTGGCTCGGGTGCTGCCCAGCGCCGTCTCCTGCGTTGATGACAGGGACCGTGGCGAACTCGCTCGCCAGGCGCGCCGCCCCTTCCTTTGGGTGGCGGAGTACAATTGCGTCTGCGTAGCCGCTCACCACCCGGATGGTGTCGGCCAGCGTCTCTCCCTTGACGATGGAACTTGCCTCCACAGAGTCCACGCTGATTGACCGTCCACCGAGTCGGGCCATGGCCGTCGCAAACGACATTCGTGTGCGGGTGCTGGGCTCAAAGAAGAGGAGGGCTGCAAGTTTATCTTCAAGTACCCGGGGATGGTAGTTCCCGGTGTCAAACTCCCGCGCCCGGTCCAGCAGGTAATCAATATCTCTTCGTTCGAGATCGCGGATCGATATTATGTGGTACATCGTGTGGCTACCTTCCGGGGCCCATCTCCGACCGCCGTATCCCGGGCCGCCGTCGGGATCGGGGATTGCCCCTCTTCTCTTAAGAATAACTGTTCACCGCACATCCACTAATACCTTTTTTCCGGCTCCCGTTCACAACAACCTTTCTCATCTTTGCTCCCTAAAACTAGAGAGGAGGCGAACTCGTGTCAGGAGACAAAGAGACATATGCTCCCGAGACCTGCTGCCACTGCGACGGACTCGGATGCACTTACTGCAACAATACAGGTGTCGTGATGGTGCTGCAGCCCTCACAGAAGTGCAGGCACTGCGGCGGCGATTGCTGTATATACTGCGGCTACACCGGGTGGGAACACCCGCTCAAGGAGTATAAGGGGTAGCCCACCTATTTTCGTGCGATCGTGATGTAGCCGCTGTGGGCGACCCTGGTCGACGGCCGGGTCCCGCGGGCGGAGCGCATCAGTTCTCTCTCCATGCACTCGTAGCAGTGGACGTCGCGGAAGAGCGGCGTTGCGGCGTCGAGCGCAGTGAATGTGTGCTCGAGGAACGGCGTGTAGCAGGCGAGGTATCCGCCGGGCGAGAGGATCGAGTAGGCGTGCTCCACGTGCTCTCGCGAAAGACCGAGATCCAGGTGGACGACGTCAAACTCGCCGGTTGCATCAAGCATATCGGCAGCGATCACCTCGACGTTATCGAGACGGGCTTCCCTGATGTTTCGCTCCGCAAGCCGGGCAAACTCAGGGCGCACCTCGTAGGTCTTCACCTCACGGGCAATCTTTCCGAAGTAGATCGCGGCAACCCCGCTCCCCGTGCCGGCATCAAGAACGCGGTCGTCGCGGTTCATCCCGGTATAGGCGATGACCATCCCGATGTCCTTTGGGAGCATGGGGGCTCCGCTCCGTCTTGCGTGAACGAAGAAATCGGTCGGCCGGGGCCGCAGAACGGTGAACGGGACATCGAGGTGAGTCCGGATCTCATCTCCCGGATTCATGCCCACGAGCGCCAGAAGATCGATCATCCCCCGGTCGGTCGAGAACTGCCCCTCGCCCGCCGTCACGAAGTACTCACGGTCTTTGCCGACAAGCAGAAGACGTTCGCCGATCTCGATCATTGCTGCGAGAGTTTCAGGATTGCTTCGGCGATATCGCCGCGGGTCTCGATGAGCGCCGCCTTTGCGTCCTCTTTCGTTGCGCCTGTCTGGGATGCGACGAGGGCGACGTCTTCGTCGGGGATCTCCGGGACGGCCTCCTCAAACCGGGCTTCGCCGCTGAGCTGGTATGTGGTGACCCCCTGCATCGTCGTAGCGATGACCTGGGCATCGTCAAAGACGTAGTTTCCCGAAGACGTGTAGATCACAACCTTCTCGACGCCTTCGATCTCCTCCATCTCCATGCCCATCTGCCTCATCATCTGCTTCATCTTTTTTGGGTTTATCTTGCCTGGAAACATTCTGTTCCTCTCCCCTGTCGTACTTTTACCGCTACACCATAATTAAATGCCAGCATCTCCCGGCCGGAGAGCAGGGCTGTTCCTGTGGCGAGGAGCACGTCGTCGCCGGTCACCACCAGCACCTCATCGCCGGCGCGGATACCCTCGTCGGCGGCGACGACGTGCTTTGCCATCGCGTTCTTCCCGTCCGCAATGAACGGGGCTACGTCCTCCTGCACCGTCACCCGGTAGGCCGGGGGGGCAAGATGGGCGCAAAGACGCGCCGCCCCGGCGAACCCGAGGGTCAGGCGGCCGTCTTGAGCTCTAACGGTTGCAAGCCTCTCCTTCCCGAGCCGCACCTGACGGATGCGTCCCGTCGTCGAGTACTGGAAGGTGGACTCGTCGGGAAATATCGCAACTCCGGCTCCGGCGCCAAATTGGAAATCAGCTATCGTCCGGATCCGCCGAAGCGAACTGTCTTTTGAGTATTCGGTTGACACCATCAACAAACTCCTCCTCTGTATCCCGGGGGATGAACGCCCCGGCCGCGATCTTGTGCCCGCCACCGGCGCCGCCCACCGCCGCCGACGCCTCGACGAGCGCCTGGGCGAGGTCGACCCCCTGACCGAGCGCCCATTCGTTCGTCCGCATCGAGACCTTCGTGACCTCCGGGTCGTCCACCATCGCGGCGAGCACCATCATGGGTTTTTTCCAGTTCAGCTTGGAGAGCGCCATCCCCGCCCCGATCCCGACGATGGTGTCGGGGAACCGGTCGCCGGTATGGATGTACTGGAGGTGCGAGAGTTCAGTCACCCCGTTCTCAAGAATGTACTGGAGCAGGTCGCGGATGATCGTCCGGTGGTGGGCGAGCATGTGTTCAGCCTCGCGGTAAGCGTCGCCGCGATCCCCGTGGCAGATGCAGCTCCCGACCCGGGGCTTTGCCCATCGGCCGCAGGCGTTGAGCAGGGTGGCGTACTCGGAGGCGTTCCGGAGCGGCGTGCGCTCCGGCTCGTCGGGGAAGATGTAGGTCTCGGCGAGCAGGCGGTCGGTCTCTCTTCCGTGTGCGATGAGCTGCTGGGCAAGGGCGCTGATTATCTTGCGCTTATCCTCGAACGGGAGTTCCTCCCAGACAAGCCAGCCGCCCCGGGAGTTCTTCAGCGGAATGCCGAGACGATCGAGGAATCGGAGCGCTGCGTTGGTGTTGTTTGTGATCCCGTCGATGTAGGGGTCGTCACAGTACGCGAGACAGACATGAATGGGGCGGGTGGACGTCCCGTAGCAGTTTAAGTCCCGTTCGTGCACGATGATGTTGCCGTACTCCACGCCGTCCTGGACGATCTCGCGGGCCGGCCCGACGAGCCCGCAATGCTCTCTCGCCATCATATCCCCGACGTTTCCGATGACGGCGAGTTTTGCAAGATCTGTGCCTGTCGGGTCGATCGCCTTTGCGACCAGGTAAGCGAGCCCTGCGGTGCTCATCCTGGTGATACCGTGGTCAAGGCAGTTCACCTGGGGGTAGGGCGTCTCGCAGGGCTGGCTGACGTGGTGGTCGAGGATCAGGACTTCGTCGGCAGAAAGACCGTGCTCCTCAAGGAGGCCTTGCTGCCCTGCCCCAAGATCGGTGAAGAGTTTCAGGGACCCATCCTTTGGGACGTGGCGCATTGCCATCGGTTCAAGCTGGCGGACGAAGACCGACTCGACCGGCATGCCCTCGCGGGTGAGCACCTGCGAGAGGATTGCCTCTGTACTGATGCCGTCGGCATCGATGTGGGAGATGATCGTTACGGAGTCCGCATCAGAGATCAGATCCGCCGCTCTCCGCACGTCGCTATCGAGGCCCATCTCCATAGTAGTGCGTCGTATAAGGTCAATAAAGCATGGGAGTGTGGGGGTTGATGGTGTCAGAGGGGTGGGGTGGGCGGGATTCTGAGGTGACAGGTGGACGATCCGGCACCGGCCGCGGACTAGAGGGACGGGGAATTCCCTCCGTTCAGCGGGACCCCTTTGTCTGTTTATGGAGCTTGTCAGGGACTCGGTGGTGCGGGCAATTGCCAAGGGGTGAAGGACACAGGCCAACACGGTGTAATGCGGGTCGTAATGCAGTGCAACCATAACGATACAAGAACCCGATGCACTGGACCGTGGGGGCATCGCATTTCAGGGGGGAGGAGACAGGGGAGGGGCTGTCTCTTATACACATCT
>NZ_LFRO01000038.1:0-282 GCF_001512385.1 Methanoculleus sp. DTU007
CGACGAATCGGACTGAACGGTAAAGGATATATCCTTTGCATCGGTCGTCTTGCCCTCGAAGAGGGCACAGGTCTTCACCGTGTACTCCCCCGGTTCCGTCGGGGTGTAATACGCGGTCAGGGCGTCCTCCGAGAAGACCAGAACGGTCATCTCGTCGCCGGAGATGACGTCGACGAGACTGCCGCCCCGGTAGACCTCGCCCGAGAGTTTGGCTCTCGTCGCGATGGACCCCGAGTTCTTGAAGAGCCCGGTGATCTTGATCGGTTTGCCAACGACGAGCGC
>NZ_LFRO01000038.1:467-1049 GCF_001512385.1 Methanoculleus sp. DTU007
GGGGTCACCACGACGTTTCCGGTGTTCTTGAAACCGACCTCAATCCCCAGCGGGACATCCACCTCGGTATCCCTCACCACAATGCTCGTGACCTCGCCGGAGATCTTCTCGACGTCGGTCACCGTGATCTCCAGGGCGGACTTCGCCTGGAGGATCATCCCCACCGAGCCGGGAATCTCCTCGCCGGGAACCGTCTCGACGACGATCGTTGCCGTATAGCGGCCGTTCGCAGCATCGTCGGGAACCGTCACCCGCATCAGGACAGGGATCTGGCCATTCTCCGGGACGTAGATCGTCTCAATCTCCTCATCGTTATCGATGGTAGAGAACCGGATCCAGTCCCCTGCAGAACCTTCGGTCCTGAGAACCACCTCAAAGCCCGTATCAGACGGGTTGAAGACGGTCAACGACCGTTCAAAGGACCCTCCACGCAGCCCGTTCTCTATCGTCAGGCTGGAAGGTCCGACGGCTATGCCTGCAGCACTCACGGGCTGGCAGACGATCACCGCCATCAGCACGATGACAGCGACCGTCGCCACCCTGCTTCTCAGATTCATCGCCTCTCCTTCTTCTCAGTTGTCT
>NZ_LFRO01000038.1:1246-4553 GCF_001512385.1 Methanoculleus sp. DTU007
CTGCAGGTAGGTGTTGCCGATGTTGCGGACGGTCGGGCGGTTGTCACCTTCGCTGAAGATGGTGTTGCCTGCAACCCACTTGGGCACATTGATGTTCACGCTGCCGTAGTTGACGGATGCGAAGTCGATGTCAAAGGCGGTGACGGGCACATACTCGAAGGTGTTGTAGAGCGGCTCGGCCCAGTTGTTGTTGTGATCGACGGCGTTCGCCTCGACGCAGTAGTCACCGGCAGGCATGCAGTAGCAGAGGTCAGCCTGGCCGACCCAGACAGCGGCGGTGCCCTTCTCAAGGTACTCCGTGAGGATGGTGTTTGCATCGTAACCCTCGGCAACGGTCAGCAGACCGCGGTCAAGAGCCCTCTGGAAGAGCGTCACGGCCTGGTCCTGGTTGTTGACCTTCGTGCCCATCACCTGGTACACGAACGAGCCGTTGCCCCAGCAGTTCTCCGGCTGGGAGACGTCCCAGGAGACGACATTCACGTCGCCGTTCTCCTCGTCATCGAAGACAACAGCGTAATATTTAACAGTCTTTGTGCCCTCATAGGTTACCGGGGGTAGGAACTGGCTTCCCGGGACGGCGTGTGTCGGATCACCATCTTCCCAGGATCCGGTAGTGTCAGCTTCCCATTTGCAGAGCACGATGGGGATCTCTCCTCCCCCCGTCGCAATCCTGGCCAACGTTTCGACATCTTCTCCATCTACAGGCGTCTGGGTGCACATCGGCACCACTTCCGCCGAGACCGGCAGAACCATGGCTGCCAGTATCATCATGACCGCGGTAGCGATACCTAACGGTACTCGGATTTTCATTTGCTATCTCTCCATGGATTTGGCTCCCAGACGGTGGTTTGCGAGACGGGCCGCCTGGCACAGTAGCTCGGCTTCTTTCCCGGATATCGGGGGCCTTGCCTCATCGGCCGGCCGGGCGCCCATCGAGATCATTTTTTTCCCCGCCCGGCTGGCCTCGGCAGCTACCGTGACCAGGAGATATCCATCATCACATATATAATTATCTCAAATCCAGAGACCCGGAGGGATGTTGCGGATGCTTTTCGGAGGTAACGGGGGTTGCTGAGAAGGCTGATTATAAGTGGTACGCCATAAAAATAAATTTCACCGATTTGCCTGAGTTATGGAAAAATCTGAGAGATTTTGGGGCATGAGAGAGGAGGGAAACTCGGGGGACTGAATCGCCCCGGCATCCTGACTCACGGTTGTTCGAAGGTGCTGGTTTTTGAAACCGGAGCCCATCATTAATTATTTAAAAACATAACCTTTTTGTTCCAGGGGCTGCCGACATGAGAGAGCAGTGGTTACGTGCCGCCGGAGCGGCCCGGCCCCCGCCGCACCCGCGGCTCCCCGAGCAGGTACCCGGCGTACGGCATCCCCGACGCCCCCCGCACCGCCCCATAGCTCGCCGCGGCGGCGGCCAGAAAGATCGCCGGGTAGGTCGGCCAGTCCGC
This sequence comes from Methanoculleus sp. DTU007, assembly GCF_001512385.1. Classification (NCBI taxonomy): domain Archaea; kingdom Methanobacteriati; phylum Methanobacteriota; class Methanomicrobia; order Methanomicrobiales; family Methanomicrobiaceae; genus Methanoculleus; species Methanoculleus sp. DTU007. Next base: position 2,710 of record NZ_LFRO01000038.1, read on the forward strand.
CCACGACAGCCCGGTGAGGGAGGTCCAAGCGACCGCACTGGCGGCGATGACCAGGGGGTGGACGAGATAGATCCCGTAGGAGTGCTCCCCAAAGGACCGGGAGGCACCCGCAGGACGGCCCTCTCCGTCCTCCAGCCGCCAGGCCGCGAGGACGAGCACGGCGATGACAGGAACGTAGTAGAGCGGCTCAAGAATCCGGTAGACGCAGAAGACCGCGAGAGTCGCGCCGGAGAGGCTCCCGTAGCGGAGCACGGCCGCCGCCCACATGCCGCCGAGGAAGAGAGCGCCCGCACCGGCTGAGACGATGACCCACGCCGCCGAAAGAGACCGGAGCTGCGACCGGAAATTGTCCGTATGCCGGGCGACGTGGATCCCGAGGACGAAGTAGAAGAGATGCGACGGAAAGACGCGGATCAGCACCGTGTACCACTCCGTGCCTGCAAACGCCCCGAGACAGTGGGCGCCCACGTTCCAGAGGACCTGAACGAAGAGGAGGGCGAGGAGGAGATAGAGCGCCGCCCCGTCTCGGTCGAACCGGTCGTAGCCTCTCGCGATCAGCGGGAAGAAGAGATAGAGCTGGATGATCAGCACGAAGAACCAGAGATGGTAGGCGGCGGTCCCGAGAAGGAGGGCCTCCGCCACTCTCCCGGGCGCCGGCACGCCGGCGAACCCGAACGTCCCCTCCACCACGATCACCAGGTAGAGGGCGGTGAAGAAGAGATAGGGCAGAAGGATCGTCCGGGCCCGGTGGCGGTAGAAGTCCCGGAGAGAGTATTCACCTGAATGCCGCGCGCCAAGCACCCACCCGGATATGAAGATGAAGACCGGCACGGCGAAGTGGGCGACGACGTAGACGACGACGTTTACGAGGGCAAGCAGGTTCACTCCGGGGATCCGGGTGTAGTTCATGGAGACGTGGACGGCGATCACGGCGAGGGCGGCTAACCCCCGCAGATACTCGACCTCAAAAAACCAGACCACCGCAGCCACACCTCGCTATCGCCCGGAGGGCAACTGCATCATTGCAGGCCGGGTATATAACTTCCCGCACCGGCCGCCGGTCAAGCACTATATTACCAAACGACACTATCATATCAGGAGAGTGAGTCCATGCAGTACTCGGAAGGGCAGGTCGGCAGAGTCTTTTCCGTCCGGATCGACGACGGGGAGGACTTTCTACGGGAGATCGAACGGTTCGTCGCGGCAATGAACATCCAGAGCGGCATGATTCATTTCCTCGGTGCCGTACGGTCGGCGAAGATCGTGACCGGGCCAAAGGAGCCGGTCATTCCGCCGTCACCGCGGGCCGAAGAGATATTCGGGGGCTGGGAACTCCTCGGGTTCGCGACCATCTACCCCGGGGAGGATGGGCCGTCCATCCATCTCCATACGGCAGCGGGGAAGGGGATACGGTCGATTACCGGGTGCCTCCGGGAGAAGGCCGAGGTCTACCTGGTGGTCGAGGCGATCGTCACGGAGTTCGTCGGCCTCACCGCAAAACGGCTCCCCGACGAGAAGACCGGGGTCAACCTCCCGGTCTTCGACCGGACGCTCCCATGACCGGGCAGCCGGAATTTCTCCCGATGACGGTCCCGGAGGCGGAACAACTCGGCATCGACCAATTCGACATCATCCTCGTCACCGGCGACGCCTATGTCGATCATCCCTCCTTCGGGACGGCGCTCCTTGGCCGGGTTCTCTGGGACGCCGGCTACTCGGTCGGGGTCATCGCCCAGCCCGACTGGAAGAGCGGCGACGACCTCCGGCGTCTCGGCGAGCCCCGGCTCTTCTTCTCGGTCTCGGCCGGAAACGTCGATTCACAGGTGAACGCCTTCACGCCGAAC
>NZ_LFRO01000038.1:4694-23496 GCF_001512385.1 Methanoculleus sp. DTU007
GGCAGTCCATCCTCGCCGACGCGCCGGCCGACCTCCTCGTCTTCGGGATGGGCGAGCGCCAGGTGGTCGCGATCGCCGACCGGCTCGCGGCCGGAGAGAGGGCAAGAGACCTCACCGACATCCCCGGCACCGCTTACCGGATAGAGAAGAAGGCCTGGCGGGAGATGGACCAGTCCGGCTACGTCGTCCTTCCGGGTTATCCCGAGGTGAAAGAGGACAGGTATGCCTACGCGAGAGCGTTCGCGCTCCACTACAACGAGCAGGATCCCTTCCGGGGCCGGCCGGTGGCCCAGCCGCACCCGAAGACCGTCGTCATCCAGAACCCGCCGGCGATGCCGCTCTCGTCCGATGAACTCGACAGGGTCTACGAACTCCCCTACACCCGGAGAGCCCACCCCTCCTACACCGAACCCATCCCCGCCCTTGAGCCCGTCAGGTTCTCGATTGTCAGTCACCGGGGATGCTTTGGCGCCTGCTCCTTCTGCGCCCTCACCCATCACCAGGGCCGGATCATCCAGAGCCGGAGCGTGGACTCGATCGTCCGCGAGGTGGAGCGGATCGCAAAGATGCCGGAGTTCACCGGCATCATCCAGGACGTCGGCGGGCCTACGGCCAATATGTACGGGATCCACTGCGGCCGGTGGGAGTCCGCCGGGACCTGCCCGGATCGCCGTTGCATCGACTGTACCGTGCTCGACCGCAGCCACGAAGAGCAACTCCGCCTGCTCCGGCGGCTCCGGGAGATACCGGGGGTGAAGCAGGTCTTCATCGCCTCCGGTATCCGTTACGACCTTATCGGGCCGGAGGATGAAGAGTATCTCGCAGAGGTCTGCAAGCACCACGTCTCCGGGCATCTCAAGGTCGCCCCAGAACATATCTCGGACCGGGTCTGTGCCTGCATGGGGAAACCCTCCCGCGAAGTCTTCGATGCTTTCAGGAAGCGGTTCGAGGCCCTCCAGGAGGGGAAGAAGAAGCGGCAGTACCTCGTTCCCTACTTCATGTCCGGGCACCCGGGGTGCCGGATCGAAGATATGGTCGAACTTGCCGAGTACGTCCGGGATACGGGCCTCTACACCGAGCAGGTCCAGGACTTCACGCCAACGCCGATGAGCATCTCGACGACGATCTACCACACCGGGCTAAACCCCTTCACCCTCGAGGAGGTCCATGTCCCGAAAGGCCGGGAGAAGAGAATCCAGAGGGCGCTCATGCACTATCGGGACCCGAAGAACTACGGGCTCGTCTGCGAAGGGCTCCAGGCGGCCGGGAGAGAGGACCTCATCGGGAACGCGTGGCAGTGCCTCGTCCCGGCGCGGGGCAGGAGCCCCTCTGGAGGACCGCGCAAGCGGCAAACCCGGCGACCGCCGCGATGAACCGGTTCGGAATCCGGGGAAGCACGAGTGTCGTCACGGCAACCGAGGCCGCGAGGTTGGCCGCCGTCCCGGGGGTGACGACGGCGTCGAGCATCCTCATCGTAGAGGACCGCCATTCCCCTCCCGGGGGCGAGGCCGGGAGCGCAAACCTCGCCGCCAGATCACCCGCCGTGCTCATCGTCGTAGATCGCCACACACCAACCTCAGATACACTCCGTCTACAGACCATGACCGGGTGAGTAACTCGATCGGTACTTATTTTCTGCGGCCGGCAAACCGCTCCCGGATCCGACGCATCCTGTTCTGGTGACAGAACGGACAGAGGGCCTCGAAGTTCCCCGGCGTGAGGGCGCCGCCGCAGATCACGGGTTCGCGGAAGTCGAAGTGCGTCGACCCGGCCACCAGCGGGGCGTTGCACCCGGCGCACCGGTGGCACTGCCGCTCGAGAACAGCCTGCATGGTCTCGTCTGTTATGTACGCTCCCCCGGCAAACACCTCTTTCGAAGGCGCCGTTATCTGTACTCCGCGCTCGCTAACCACACGGGGAGATACCAGTCTGGAAAGATATACCTTACGGCAGGCGGCAGGGGGCGGAACGGACAGCCGGTTCCCGGCTGGTCTCGGGAGGGGAGAGAGGAGAGGCGCTCTACCGTCCTGCCGCCGGTCCGTCCGGCACAACCGCGAGAACTGGGAGAATTCTCTGTAAGATAACCGAAAACCTATTGTTCGACGGCAAAAAACGCATCTCCATGCAGTATACTATAGCGGGAGACAACCTGCAGATGGTGACCATCCACCTCGCTCCTGGCGAGAGCGTCTGCGCCGAGGCCGGCGCCATGGTCAACATGAGCGGGAACATGCAGATGACCACCAACATGAAGGGTGGACTCTTTAAGGGGCTCAAACGGATGATGACCGGCGAGGGGCTCTTCATGACCGAGTTCACTCCAACGGGCGGGGAGGGGTTCGTCTCGTTCGCCGGGAATGTGCCGGGCAAGATATTCGACCTCGATCTTTCCGGCGGTGAGTTCATCGCCCAGAAAGATGCATACCTCTGCTCGGAACAGGGCGTCGACCTCGATATCGCTTTCACCAAACGCCTCAGATCCGGGGCTTTCGGCGGTGAGGGGTTCATCCTCCAGCGGCTCTCCGGCTCCGGGAAGGTCTTCCTCCACTGCTGCGGCGACATCATGGAGATGACGCTTGCACCTGGCGAGGTCGTCCGGGTCGAGACCGGGCTCGTCGTCGGGTTCGAGAGCACCGTCGACTACAGCATCCAGCTCGCCGGCGGCGTAAAGACCGTCCTCTTCGGCGGTGAAGGACTCTTCCTGACGACGCTGACGGGGCCGGGTAAAGTCGTCCTGCAATCGATGGATATCGCAAAACTCGCAAGTTCATTGATTCCTTACCTCCCCATCCAGAGCAACACGTCGGGACGGTAACCTGATAGTCCACAAGATCCAATTTTACGGCATGAATCCCTCAATGGCAGACCTCGTCATGGTGGTGCACGGCCCCGAAGCCTTCGATGCCGGAGACGTCGAACGGCTGAACGGGCTCCTCTCCCCCCGGCAGGTCCTCGTCGCAGGGATTATGGCCCGGACCGCTGCCGAGGAGTCGGGGCTTCCGGCCACCTGTACGGACGAGCGCCCGAGCGTGGTCCTCGGCGCACTCTCCGGGCCCGCGTGCATGGTCAACCGGGGAAAGACCCCGGAGTCCGGGCGGATATTCGGCGAACTCGTCGCCGGACGTCTTGCGGGGCTCATCCACGTGGAGTGCTCAGACAGCACAGTCTACTGCTGGGACAACGCCGATGAGAGGCTCGCGGCCGCAATCGCGGAGCGGACGGGCTACGCCCTCGTCCACGCAACGAGCACCCGGACCCGGCGGGAGGGCGTGCGGGAGATCCGCGGGTGTATACCTGGAGAGGCGGTCTTTGTAAACGGGATCGTCATCGGGACCGCAACGGAAGAGACCGTCGTCCTTGCAAGCGAAGACGGCACCATACGGGTCGTCTCCGGCCTCGACCCAAAGCCTCACGGGTTTGAGAAACTCCTCCGGGCGGGTCTACCGGACCTTCAGACCGCCTGGTGCAAGAGCGGGCCGGTGCGAAGGAGGGCGCCCGGTCCGGGCGAACGCGCTCCCCGCTCCGGCCGAGTCGTGGTCATCGACCACTGCGGCCATACCCTCTACCGCGAGCTTGAGGGAGAGGTCTGCGGAGTCCTCTCCATCGGCGACGATACCACGGCAGTCTGCGGCCACATCTGCTCACACGCGGGCATCCCCATCTTCGGGGTGGTCGACGGGGACGCCGACGCCATCATCGAGCCCGGGTATGCCCAGGGATCGGTGGTGGTCGAGGTCGTCTCTGGCCGCGATGACGATATCGGCCGGGAGATTGCGGCTGCCCGCAGCCTCCAGGCAACCTGCTGGGAGGATTGGGTCGAAGAGACGCTCCGCGCTCTCGCCGGGAGGGTGCGGGTCGTTCTGGACCTCCGGGAGGAATAGAGATGCAGTGCGCCGAGTGCAAGGGGAGAGGGTTCTGCGGGCTTGAGCGCTGCCCGATCATGAGCAGGTTCTACGCCAGGCTCTCGGTTAAGCAGAGCGACCACTACGAGGGGGCGGCGCCGTCGGTCTTTGTGGGGAGTTACGGCTACCCGAAGGTCGCAGGGGGGCCGCTGATGATCGACGACGCCGACCACCCGCCGGAATGGGTGGCGAAGGGCCTCGGGATCGAGGATATCGTGGTGCTCCGGGCCCGCACGATCCGCGGCGCGGATGAGTCGATGAGGATTGCAGAGAACCTGAAGGAGATTGCGCTTTCAAGCAAACCCCTCGACGTGGAGGTCCGGTTCACAAAACCCGTCTCCTTCGACCTCCGGTTCGACGGGACGATCGCACCCGTCGGGCTGACCGGCGCCATCCAGAAGATGGACATCCTCGGGAATGCCCGGGTCGATCGGGCTGTCGATCGGGTGACGTCCGATACCGATCTCGGTGCGACAGATGCCTGTGAGATCCTCCACACCTCTGGGACCGACGTCTACCGGATCACCCAGCTCCTCACCGCCGGCCTCCTCGGGAGTGAGAAGAAGCGACGCGTCGTTCCTACCCGCTGGGCGATCACGGCGGTCGACGACACGGTCTCAAAGCAGCTCAAGAAGAAGATCGCCCGTTACCCACCGCTTGGCGGGATAGAGGTCTTCTCCGCCTCACTTTACGGGAATCATATCGTCTGCATCCTCGTCCCCGGAGACTGGAAGTACGAGATGATCGAGGTCTGGGGTAAACAGTCGCTCTGGGGCGGCGGGAGCGAGACGATTGCCCGGGACGGCGAAGATCTCACCAAGTCAGACTACTCCCCGCTCGCAGGGGCCTACTACTCGGCACGCCTCGCGGTCACGGAGTATCTGGAGAGCGTGCAGCGCTCGGCACGGGTGCTTGTGCTCAGAAACGTCACGAGCGAGTACTGGGCGCCGCTCGGCACCTGGGTCGTCCGGGAAGCGACGCGGAACGCCATGCGGGGCCAAAAGACACCGTGTGAGAGTCTTTCGGAGGCAATCGACCTTGCCTCGCGGATCATCGGCTTCTCCCACTGGCGGTCCCACAGCAGACTTATCCCGGAGATTATGACGCAGAAGACGCTCTTTGATTTCTAGAGCGACCCCTGCCCATTCTTCTGCTGCCGATAGCGCTCGGCGAGAGATTCAAGGCTCTCAGCCTCCTCGACGCTCTTGTCCACGCGGACCTGGACAAACCGCGGGAACCGGAGCGCGTAGCCGCTTGCATAGTTCGGGCTCGTCTGAATCTCGGCGTAGCCCACCTCAAAGACCACCTCGGGCTCAAGCGTCACCTCTTTTCCCGAGTGGGCGATGACCTTGTCCTTTAAGAGGGCATAGAGGTCCGCAAGCACCTCATCGGTGATCCCGGTCGCCACCTTCCCCACCGGGAGGAGCCGGCCCTGATCCTGAACCGCGAGGAGGAACGAGCCGAACATCCCCGCCCGGCGGCCTTCGCCCCACTCGGCCCCGACGACCACGAGGTCGAGGGTCTCGACACCGGGCTTCACCTTCACCCAGAGGCGGCCGCGGACGCCCGGGGTGTAGGGCGAGTCCGGGACCTTCACCATCACACCCTCGTGCCCGAGATCGAGCGCCTCGGTGTAGACCGCCTCCGCCGCAGCGGGATCGCTCACCCGGAACTGCGGGGCAACGTATGATCCGGCGAGCACCGCCTCAAGGAGCTTCCGCCGCTCGGCGAAGGGGCGATCCATCAGGGTCTCGCCGTCCAGGTAGAGGATATCAAAGACTCGCGGGACGAGCTCGATCTTCTCCATCATCGAGTTCACCTCGTGCTTACGGCGGAACCGCCTGATGACGTACTGGAACGGCATGGGCCTGCCGTCCCGGACGGCGACCACCTCCCCGTCGAGGATGACGTCATGGTCGGTTGCCTCCGAGAGGATCTTTACGATATCCGGGAGGCTGCCCGTGACATCCTCAAGTTTCCGTGAGTAAATCCGGGAGAGATTGCCGACCTTATGGAACTGGAACCGGCTCCCGTCGTACTTGTACTCGACCGCAACCTCGCCGTGATCGGCAATCTGAGCGGCGATCGTCCCGGCCTGGGCAAGCATCATCTTCACCGGGTGGAAGGGCTCGATCGTGACGCGGGAGAGCGCCTCCGGGTCCCGCCGGGCAAGGAGGGCGACCGCACCGAGGTCGTTCATCGCCTGGTGGGCATGCTCGACCAGGCGGACGTCGACATTGAATGCCCGGGCGACGGCGTCGCGGACGTTCCCCTCGCCCATGCCGATCCGGAGCTCTTCGAGCATCAGCCGCGCGAGATAACGTCCCTCGAGCGGTCGGACGTTCCCAAAGAGGCCCTGCACGATGCGGAGTTTCTCCCGCTGCGACCGCTGCCCCTCTGCGGCGGCCATCCGCTCGAAAGCGTGATAGACCTCGGAGAGGTCCAGTTCCTGGATGAAAAACGATGTCTGCTCCTTCTTTTCCAGGAGTTGCTCGACCGCGAGACCGACATCCCCGACCGCGTTGATCGCCTCCCTGACCACGCCCCTCTTCGTCCCGACGACGTAGGCCACGGCGTCGTAGAGGAGGTTTGGACCCACGCCGAGGTTTTTGGTGCTCCAGTCGGGAAAGACCCTGCCCATGATGAAGCGGACGAAGATCGGAAGTTCCTCGTCGTCGAGACGGGGCAGGACGGCGGAGACCTGCTCGATCATCTCCAGGCGCCCGGAGATACCCTCAAGGTGCTCGCAGATTTGAGCGAACTCCAGAAACTGCATACCCATATCGTCTGAAATATTTCCCGGCGGGGTGAATCAATGCTTCTGTCTTTTGGCGTGCCGCGAGGGGACGGAGGAGAGCGGATCTCTTACACCGTACTTGGCTGCATCCCGGACGAACCCGGAGAGGAACATATAGTAAACGATATCTTTCGCTAAACATTCCTAAAATACATGGAAGGCATATGGCGGTCCAAGGTGCCCGGGAATAGAAGACTCGAGCAACTTCAGGCAACTATGAATAGTTATATCGAAAAAAACATAGCCCGGGTTGAGGCAAATCTCCCAGTCTTCTTCGGGCATGTTACCGCCACGCTTGATAAAACCTTTCCTAACCTGGACGATAGGGCCTACGATGATTTCATCGATGCGATCACCGGTACGGTCATTAACGCTACGCGCGAAGCCCCAACAGCCGAATACTTCGAGAAGATTCTGCGGCACGCCATGAGGGGGAAGCGGCGAAAGAGAGAGCGCACAACCCTCGATGTGATCGTGGCCCTCAGGCTGCTCGACGCAGGCAACTATCACCTGGCGACCGACTATCTGATGCGTCATAGAAATTATGACGGACGGATCAACGCCGCAATTGCCTATTGTTACCATATCCAATCCCGGGCAGTCAACGGGGAGCAGGGTGCCCAATCCAGTGATATGGAGATCCGTGCCCGTGAAGAGATGCTGTATCTCGCCCGGTCTCGACCCCCGCTCAACCGTCTGGGGGTGTTTGACCGCAAAGGAACCCGGCTGAACCAGATCTTCTGGTCGATGTTCGATCTGGCACTCACCTGGTTCCCAAGTGAATCGGGGCTTTACCGCATCGGGATCCTGCAGACAAAGCATGAGAACGACCTTGAGCACCGCCAGCGACTCCTCGGCCATGCCATAAAGCAGTTCCCGGACAACAAATTCTTCCTCGCAGAGGCGTTCGATACCTGCATAGAACTGCGCAAAGGAAGCGAGGCTGCCGCGATCGTCAAACAGATGCTGCAACAGTATCCCAACGATCACGACACTCTCTATTTTGGTTTGAAACTTGCGATCCTCGGGGCGCAACCAGAACCTTACGCGAACTTTCGGAAACTGGCGATTATAAAGGGATTTCCAAAATGCCCGCTCCTGCTGCTGGATACCGTGCTCGAGATCATGTGCAACCATAAGGCCGCGAGTTATCTCTGTTTTGAGGAGGCAAAGAAGATCGCATCCGCGCGAGACTACTACATTACAGCGCTGGACTACATTCTCCGCGATTATATAGATGGGGGCGAAGGCCGGGAAATTCGGGCGAAATCGGCCTTCATCACCAGTGTCGACCGGTATTGTATGCGTGTCTTAAAGATCGGCGAAGACCGACTGTGAACTCCTCATTGGAGCAGCCAGGCCGCACCCCTCCTCCCTGTTCAAGACTGCATGTGCCTATCTAGAGGCAAAAAAATCATTAATGAGGTAAATTTACAGCAATCCGATCGAAATCAATCAAAAAAAGATTATCAGCAATATATGTAGAAAGTAAAGAACGATGGATTTATAATAACTTGCGGGTAAAAATTTCTATAGGCAGAGTCCGCAGTCCAGGAGCTACCAGAGGGAGTTATGATGACGGGGGATGATACTAGTCGAGGCGCCAAGCGGGAAACATTCCACGACCAATCGCACCTCAATGAAGAGACTTACCGCTCGATTCTTTTTGAAGCGCCCGATGGGTTCGTCATGGTTGATGCTGAAGGCAGGTGCCAGTATCTCAATCCGGCGTTTACCAGGATTACCGGATATACTCTCGAAGATCTTCCGACAACCTCTGCCTGGCTTGAGCGTGCCCACCCAAACCCGGCATACCGTCAGAGAGTACAGGAGATGTGGGAGGAACTGCTCCAGGGGAGCCGAAACAGCCTCGTGACGAGCGTGGTCTGCGGGGACGGAAAAGTCCGCGATATCGAGATCAGGCGATCATCACTCAGTAGCGGCTGCAATCTGCTCACTGTCAGGGATGTCACCGAACAAGTCCGGATCGAAGAACGCCTCCGGCAGATCACGTCGGAATTGACGGCGGTGGTTGAGGCATTTCCCGACCTCTTCCTCCGATTAAACATCGACGGCACGATCATCGACACCAGGATCGGCAGACTGGCAAAGACCTCGCTTGTACCGAGAACACTGCTCGGACGGCGCATACAGGACATTTTCCCGGCAGAGATTGGCGACGCACTCCTGGACGCCGTTCAGCAGGCCGCCCAGACCGGTGCCCCTGCCACGTCCCTGGAGTTCTGCCATACGGAGAACGGGGAAGTGCGATACTATGAGGCCCGTGTCGTGCCGCTTCATGACACACACTTGATGGCCATCATCCGGGAGATTACGGAGCGAAAGCAGACAGAGCAGGTACTCCAGAGCCACCACAAACACCTGGAGGAACTCGTCGCCGAACGGACTGCCGAACTCGAACGCACAAATGAGCAACTCAAGCAACTCCTCCATTCTATTGAGATGAGCGAGCGAAGAGCCGCAGAAGAGTGGCTCGATTCATCGATCAACCTGATTGCTGATGATGCCGAGGTAAGGATCACCACCGATGCATCCGGGGTGGTCGTCATCGCTGACGAGGTCGCCGGGGATCTGATCGGCTACGGGAGTGAAGAATTGACCGGGAGAGAGATCTGGTCGCTCTTCTCTGGCGATAACATTCGGGAAGTTCTCTCATCGGAGGTTCTCGGACAGGGCAGACCTGCAGAGTGCACTGAGGGAACCCTGCTCGTAGGAAACGAGGGATTAAGCCAGTGGGTCCGCATCTCTGCTGCTCCGATCACCGATGTCACGGGTGGCGTGATAGGTATGGTCTGCACGCTCCGGAAGGCGTGATATCAGAGTTGGAGACCGCAGAACTCCGGGTGCAGAGGATCCGGGTTCTGGGAGGCCACGGTGACGGCAACCTGGTCGGAGTAGAACCCGAGGCCTTCAAGGGCGCTCGCCAACGCTTTCTCCTGCGTGTTGTTGATCTCGCTTAAGTGGGCGAGCACGGCCATGTGAATGTGGTCGGCAAGCCGCTGCAGGCAGCGAGCGGCGTCGGGGTTTGAGAGGTGCCCGCGCTTTGAGCGTATCCGGCTCTTCAAATAGGCGGGGTACGGACCATTCTCAAGCATATTGGGACAGTGGTTGCTCTCAAGAAGGATAGCATCGCAGGAGGCGAGGCTATCGAAGATCGTCGGGGTTATGGTCCCGGTATCGGTGCAGCACCCGATGCGGAGGTCGCCCTCAGTGACCGAGAACCCGCAGGGCTCGTTAGCATCGTGGGAGACGGCAAAGGGCTCGACAGAAAAGTCGCCGAGAGCAAATGACTCACCGCACCTGCACCGTCGCAGTTCCATCGATTGCCTGCATTTCCCGGAAAGCGCGGCCAGCGTGCCGCCGGTCGCATAGACCGGGACGCCAAGCCTCCTTGCCAGGACGTCGACGCCCCGAACATGGTCGATATGCTCGTGGGTGACTAGGATGCCCTCAATGAGCGATGCATCGGCACCGGCATCCGCAAGGCGCCGGAGGGTCTCACGTGCTGAGAGCCCTGCGTCGATGAGCAGCGCACCTCGCTCCCCTCGCAGGTAGGTGCAGTTTCCTTTGCTCCCGCTCGCAAGGACTATCAGTTCCATTATAGAATGGTGGGCCGCATCTCTATTTAAGGGCGCGGCGGGCAGTTGTGCGGAAAACCTTTGGATCCAGGAGACCATTACCTGATGAGAAAGGATGAGCGGGGCGGCGGAATCCTGGCAGGGGCAGGTTCACCGGATCATCGCGGATCTTGACGGGGGCCGGGTGCGCATCGACCGGGAGGCAGTGCGTGACCTCGTCAACACGTACCTTGTCCGGTCGCTCGATACAACGGCGCTCCGGTTCAGCATCCCGGTGCTGCTCCCGGTACAGATTTTCGATCTGGGTGGCGATGGGGCTGTCGGGGTGATTATCGAGGCAATCAAGGCGGCGGTCCCCACCGAGCGGGACCTCGGTCCGATAGCCGGGATCGGGACGGAGCACCCCGCCCACTGCCTGCAGAACGTGGAGCCGGTCACGCTGATCGCGTCAAACAGTGCCCTCGGAACGAACCTCTGGCGTCCGGACAACGAGAATCGGATTGACGGCTCCGGGCTTCATCTCGTCGTCAGGGGCGCCCTCCCGTACCCGGGCCCGCCCACGCATGCCACGGTAAGAGAGGTTCTCGAGCGGCTCGGATCACTCCTCGAGGCGATCGATCGTGTCGTGCGCCGGGTGCCCGAGAGGGACCTTGCCGCGGCCCGAGAACTCTCCATCGACCAGAAGGCGCTCCGACGCGCTCTCCCGAAGATGGGGCTTGTGGCATTCATCGGCGACGGGACGCGGCCGGCCCGCCAGTTCACTCAGTTTCGGTGTCACCACCGGATCGCGGGCCCGAAAGAGGGGACGCACATCCCCTTCCGATGCCCGTTGGAACTCGATCCGGTCGAGGTGGAACTCGCCGGGAGCGGCAGGGTCGTGACCGGTCTTGGGCTGCAGCGGCGGGAGGTCTTTGCGGTCGCGGGCTCGAACGCCGAGGGAAAGAGCACCTTCCTTCATGCGGTCATCGCCGGACAGGACGACCATGCCGCAGGGGACGGGCGGGAACTCCTCGTCAGCCTGGGCGGGATCGCCCAGGCTGAGGCAGGCGAGCGCCACCTTGATAGGGCGGACGTCAGCCTCTTCTTTGGCCGCCTCCCGCCCGGGATCGACGGCCATCCCGGGGCGGCATCCGGTCAGGGGAGCGGGTCGCTTGTGATGGCGCACGAGATCCAGACCGCGCTCTCGGCCGGGGTGCCGATCCTCATCCTCGACGAGGACCGTTCCGCGACAAATCTGCTGGTTCCGGGCTGCCTCCAGAGCGGCGAGGTGACGCCGTTATCGACACTGCTCGCCACCCGGCGAGAGGCGCTCGGGGAGACGACGCTCATCTACGCAGCATCATCGCTCGACATCCTGATCGCGCAGGCCGATCGTATCCTGCAGTTGTCGGGCCACGAGGCGCGGGGCCTCGATCCCCGGGAGTTCCGGCGCCGGCTGGATCGGTACCTGGTGGAGGTACGGGAGCACCTCGCGGCAAAAGACCGGTAGACTTGAGAAAAGATGGTTGGGGTCTATCGTCTCGACCCGTGCAGCCGCAATAGTACGGGTCACGCGAGAGTCCAACACGCGGGAATCCCTCATCCCCGCCTGACAACATGAACCGACTCTTCCGCAAACGAGACCGCAACATGGCTCCCTTCGCGGATGCCGAGATTGTCGACCACCTTCCAGGAAAGAATTGACGAGAGGGTTATCCCGCAGTCGACAGTCACCCTGCTGAACGGGCCGCGAGGCACGATCGAGGTCACGATGCCGGGAAGGGTGTTCTTTCCCGGCGCGGTCGTCGCCTCACCTGCCGGGGTGACCCGCAGGTCTTCCGAACGGATGCAGAGACTGACCAGTTCCTCCGGGGTAAGCGGCGAGCGAGTCCGAATCCTGACGCCGCCAGCATCGACGGCACAGGTGCCGTTGCTGGCGACGACGACGCCGTCGATGATATTCTCGATCCCGACGAACCGGGCGACCTCCCGACTTGCCGGATGGGTGAAGACCTCCCGCGGAGTCCCTACCTGCGCAAACCGCCCGTTCATCAGTACGCCAATCAGGTGGGCAAGCCGCTGGCCCTGGTACATATCGTGGGTCGAAAAGACGATCGTCGTCCCGAGGTCGCGGTTGATCCGCACCACCAGTTCCTCAATCTTCTCCACCGAGACGGGATCAAGGTTTGCGGTCGGTTCATCCATCAGGAGGATCTCCGGTTCGATCACCATCGCCCGGGCAAGCGCCACCCGCTGCATCTCCCCGCCCGAGAGGGTTCTGGCCCGCCGTTCTTCGTAGCCGGCAAGGCCGACCACGGCAAGGGCCTCCTCGACCTTCGCCTTGATCGCCGCCTCCTTGATCCCTCTAAACCGGAGTCCAACTGCAATATTCTCCGCAACGGTCGTGTTGAAGACGGCGGGTTTCTGGAAGACCATCCCCATCATCCGCTGTACTCTATGACTCTCTTCACGATTTGCATGGATATCGACGCCGTTGATCCGGATCGCGCCTCCTGTCGGGGTATCGAGGAGGTCGATGAGGCGCAGCAGGGTTGATTTTCCGGACCCGCTTGGCCCGATGACGGCAAAGATCTCCCCACGCTCGATGCGTGCGGAAACGCCGGCAAGCACCTCCTTGCCGTCGAACGATTTTCTGACGCCTTCAAGTTCAATCATGGGATCACCTGTGCTGGACCGTGGTTATGACGAAGTTGACGACGAGAGCGATTGCGAGGAGGACGATCCCGAGTGCGATGGACTGAGAGATGTTCCCCATCGAGGTCTCGAGAGATATCGCGGTCGTCAGCACCCGGGTCGAACTCGAAAATGACGACGCCATGATGTTGCCGCCGACAAGGATCGCCGCTCCGACCTCGGATATCGCCCGCCCGAATCCAAGTGCAACGGCCGCAAGGATCGCGAATTTGGCCTCCTTCATGGTGTTTGCGAGGAACTGAAAACGAGTCGCTCCAAGCGAGCGGAGGGTATCCCTGATGATCGGATCGACCCCCGAGAGAGCGGATATCGTAAGACCGATCATGATCGGCAGGATAAGAACCGTCTGTGCGATGATCATGGCGGTCGGGGTGAAGAGCAGTCGCAGAAATCCAAACGGCCCGACGCGGGAGAGGAGCAGGAAGATGAGCAACCCGACGATGACCGTCGGCAGAGAGTAGAGGGTCTGAATCAGGTTAATGAGACTCTTCTTGCCCGGGAACGACCCAAAGTAGATTACGCCGCCGAGCGGAACGGCGATCAGTGAGGCAAAGATCGTTGCTGTGAATGAGACAATGATGCTCCGCAAGGAGATTGCCATAACATCAGGATCAAGCGTTATGATGAGCCGGAGCGCCTCCAGAAATCCCTCGATGATCTCGTACATACTTTGGCACCTAACTGTGGTCCGTTCCTGGACAAAAAGGGTAGATTTTTTGGCTGGATCAGAGGACCGGGTCCTTCACTTCAGCCTGCGGCACGCCGATCTTCTCCCAGTCGTTCTGGGCGGCATAGAAGAGCGGCTGGCCATACTCTTCGACACCGAAGGAGGCGATCTCCTGCTGGATCTCGTCAGAGATCAGGAAGTTGATCCAGTCCTTCGCGAGGGCGGTGTTGGTGTCGGGGTACTTCTCGGGGTTGATCTGCATTGCGCAGTAGACGTTGAGCAGGGCATCGCCCTCGTCGACGAGCGCTACGAGGTCAACATCGCCCTTGTAGGCAAGGAATGTCCCGATGTCGGAGAGAGCATAGGCCTGCTTTTCATTCGCCATCGCAATGGTCGCACCCATGCCGGTCCCGGCCTCCTGGTACCAGCTGCCGGAGCCCTGGATATCTGTCGAGTAGTTGAATCCGGCTGCCTTCCAGATTGCCTGCTCCTTTGAGTGCGTTCCCGAGGCGTCGCCGCGCGAGACGAAGACGACATTCTCACCAGCCATTCCCTTCTCACGGATGGTGGTGAATGCCTGCTCGGGGTCCATGCCCTTGATGCCGGCCGGGTCGGACTCGGGTCCGATGATGATGAAGTAGTTGTAGGCGAATACGCGCCGGTTGGTACCGTAGCCGTCGGCGAGGAAGGCATCTTCACGTGCACGGTCGTGCACCATCAGGACGTCAACGTCGCCCCGCTGTCCATACTCGATCGCCTTGCCGGTTCCGCCAGAGACAATGATCAGCTCGGCGTTGTACTTCTCCTCAAAGATCGGGGTGAGGTGATCGAGGAGTTTGGTATCGTAGAGACTGGTCGTCGTTGCGATACGGAGCTGCTGCTTTTCTCCGGGAGTCTGGTCGGATGTCGTCCCAGTACAGCCGCAGATGAGCATAAATGCGACCAATATGGCCGTAACTGCAAAAATGGTTCTTTGTTGCATAGTTCTCAAAGAGATATCGTGATATCTACATTTAAATAGAACTGTTTTGAATTAATAGAAACTTAATAAAGTTAATCATATTAACACAGAAAAAAAGAAACTAAATTTGATTATTAAGGCCCCCGGGACAGGGTGCTCCGCCGACCCCCCGCCGCCGGGCGCGGAACGGCAGTCGCAGTAAAGATGCTGATTAATAGACTAGGAGCCCGAAGACAGGAAAGAGAACGAGCAACTGCGAGGGGTGCGATGGGAGGATAGGGATTGACCGCCGAAGGCGAACTCAAAAAAGATTTATAGAGAACCGGGATCTCCGCGGTTCATCCCACCACGATATCGCGATATCCCTCGCCGTCAGCCTCGACGTAGAGGATCGCCTTTCCCCCGACGCAGGCGGGTTTTGGGAACTTCCGGAGCGCGACGACACCTTCCTCGACCGCTGCGCCGTCGCGGGTCATGACCCGGTCGACGCCGGAATTAAGGATCGCCGCAATCGTCTGGTTGCCGCGTAGGTCCCGGATCGTTCCCTTCTGAACAAACCTGCCATCGTTCCCCGATGCCGCGAGACCCACCCCAGCGAGCGCGCCGATGACGCCGTCCTCGGTACCTCCAAGCCCTTCAAGGAGGATTCCGGCCTCGCGGGCAAGGGAACGCGCCTCATCCTGCGTCACGATACTCGTCTTTGCGGCGAGCCCGAAGTGGGTGATGTCGCCGTTGATCTTTCGGTCGCCAGCGACACAGATCCCGGGATCGCTCCCCTCGATGAAGTCGGCGAGCATCAGTTCCTTTGCCGTCTCAAAGATCTCGGCCACGGCCCCGTTTGTCTCTTCATGGATGTGGATGACCGCTGAGCTGTTATGCGAGGTGTAAGGGACAGCGGGGTGGACAAAGAGTTGGTGCCGGGTCACCCCCGTCACCGTATACATCCTGGCGAGTTCTGCTGCAATCGCGCGAGCGAGCCGTCCGGTTCCCCGGGACTCGCGGGTGTCGGTGTCGTCAATGCCAAGGTAGATAGTCATAGGATATTGTACTGATCGACCTACAAGGCTAAATAAGCCATCTTTCGAGTTAATGGGAAAAGATTGACAGAGAGGTTTACGAGGCCCGAATCAGGGTCCCAACCCGCTCCCCGTTCACGGCCTTCGTGATATTCCCCGGCACGTGGGCATTCACGATCTTGATCTCTCTCACGTGGACGGCATCACGGAGGAGCTCGACCGCCATCGGTTCGAGCACCATATCCTCAAGGTGCATCTCCAGGAGCTCGTCGGCGGTGATCTCCGGGATGAACTCGGCGTCGGGGTTCTCAAAAGGATTTTCGGTGTAGAGACCGTCGACGTTCTTTCCGAGGATGCAACTCTTTCCGCCGATGACCTCCGCCATCAGGAAGGCGCCGGTATCGGTCCGGTGCGGCGGGATGCTCCCGAGTCTCGGCGGGTGCTCATACAGCCCGTAGGGTGGGGTGCCCTGGACGACAGGGAGCATTCCAAGGGATATGATCGAGGGGAGATCTAAGAGATCGCCGGGAGTGATCCGAACTCCGTTGTACTTCGAGAGGAGGATGGAGAGCATGATCGCGTTCTGCTCACTGATCTTACCCGAGAGTTCCGCAAGCACCCCCGTCGGCATCCCGAGGTCGATCCCGACGTCGAGGATATGCCGGACCCGGACGCCGCCGCCGGTGGCGACCAGGATCTTATGGTTCCGGGAGAGTTCCCCGATCTCCTCTACCAGCGGGTAGACCACGGCCCGTCCGTAGTCGATGACGCCATGGCCGCCGATCTTGACCACGTTTAAGTCCGGCATGATCCTGATCTGCTCGCCCGCCTCGGTCTCGCGGAGCAGGGTTCGCCGGACCAGGCTCTCACCTTTGAACCTCGATCTCATCTCAATCCGTTCTGCCATAAAACCACTGACTTTCAGTTTGAGGGAAAACGTTATATCCCTTTGGGGTATACCAACTGGTATACCACCTGATAGGAGATGAATGCGGTATGAAGATCTACGTACGAGAGCGCCAGAAGGTCGGCACCGGTGTGAAGCAACCCAGGTTCCGTGTCGTCGCCGTTATCGAAGAGCAGGGCGATGAGAAACACCTGAAAGTCGAGGGAACCCACTTCCGCAAAGTTGAACTCGAACAGATTGCAAAAGACGTCGGGGCGGAGGTTGTCTACCTCGAGGAGATGCCCGAGGAAGAGCGGGGCGAGATGAAGGCAGCCGAAGCGGCGTAACCAGACCGACTCTCTTTTTTCCCGTCGGGTGCAACTACTGTTGCGATCGGATGACCACGCACGAGCACGACGACATCTTTGACGCGGCCGCGAGAATCCTTCTTGAAGAGGAACGCTGCATAACGATCGGTTTTTCACCAGATGGAGTTACCATACGGTTCCCTACGACCCGAAAGCTCGCCGAGCACCTCGGGATACCCCACTACTATGTCCTTCCCCGGTTCGGCGATATGGAGCGCGACGGGCTGATCCGCCGGGTGGAACGGGTCGGAATCTCCACCACAGCCTCGGGGACCCGTAAGCTCCTTGCAGTCATAGCAGAGCGTTACGGCGAGCGCGCAAAAGAGGTCCTAGGGCCAGACATCTATTCGGCACTGCAGGCTCGTGCAGCCGTCCCCGGGTGTCAGGACGGCGACTGATGATACAGTGGGTTAATTCTCTCTCACACCCACTACACCTAAGATGCAATCGAGCGAGCCATCCCTCATCGGTGGGGGATCCATTGGCGCGTTCTTCGCGTTCATCCTCACCCTCATCGTGCTCCTCATCCTTGGCAACCTCGCCTACATGCTTCTTAGACGAGCACTGGATGGACGGGTCTCACCGAGGGCGGCCAAGTGGACGGCGGCTATCCTGCAGTATGCCGTCATCATCGGCGGGGGTTATGCGAGTGCCCGGTATCTCCTTGCCTTCGACCTGAACGCCGTCGTCGCATCGCTTGGAATCATCAGTATCGTCGTGGCCGTATCATCGACCCAGATCACGCAGAACATCCTTGCAGGTATCCTTATCACCATCAATCGCCCGGTCCAGCTCGAGGAGTGGATCGTCGTCGGGGAGCTGCCGTCAACAGGGCTTTGCAGGGTGCGCGACTTCTCCTTCACGACGACGATCCTTCAGGGGCTCGACGGCTCCCTCATCCTCATGCCGAACTCAAGCATCATAGCCTCAAAGGTTGTCAACTACTCCCGGGGCGGGTTGATGGAGATCCGGGTCTCGATCACCATCCCGGCTGGGCGGACCTGACCCGGGCAAAGGAGATCGCACTTTCAGTGGCGCGCGACGACCCGCGTATCATTCAGCACCCCAATGCGGTCGAGCACTCCATTATTCAGGATCTCTTGAACCATCCCTACAATTGGCGCGTCTCCTCCGACAGCACCGACGTTGCAGATCTTGCACCGGCCATCCATATCACATCGGTCACCGACGGCTGGATCAAACTGGTCATCCGGGTCTGGACCCGCAAGATCCCACAGAAGGACGATATCATCTCCCGGTACATGCGAGAAGTTCTCAGGCGTCTCTCGGCCGAGGAGATCCCGGTGAAGGTCGATGCGGCATGACGGAAGGAATTAATTCTACCATCTCTCACCTCACCCCCATACAGGAGAGCGGTTCGCTCCTCATCGGCGGAGTTCCCCTCGATGCGTTCCTCGCATTCCTCTTCACGCTTATCGGGTTTCTCTTCCTCGGCAACCTCGCTTACATGCTCCTTCGGCGGGTCCTTGACGGGCGGGTATCCCGTGGGACGGCCAAGTGGACATCGGCCGTCCTGCAGTACGGCATAACCCTTGGAGGGATCTACGCGAGCGCACGGCACTTCCTCGCCTTCGATCCAACGGCCTTCGCCGCCTCGCTCGGTATCCTCGGTATCGTCATAGCCTTCTCATCGCGCCAGATTATCCAGAACGTTATCGCAGGCGTCCTGATAACCATCAACCGCCCCATCCAGCTCGAGGAATGGGTGAGCGTCAGCGGAAGGCCGGAGACCGGGCCCGGCAAGGTGCAGGATATCTCCCTCACGACGACGACCCCCAAGGGTCTCGACGGCGGTTTGATCCTCACACCGAATTCGAGTATCATAACCTCAAAAGTGATCAACTACTCCCGCGCCGGACTTCTGGAGGTCTCGATCCCGCTCGCCGTCCCG
>NZ_LFRO01000038.1:23554-33859 GCF_001512385.1 Methanoculleus sp. DTU007
CCTCTTCGATCTGCCCTACATCGGGCGCCTTTCCTCCGATCTCCCCCGCGCCGACCAGGCATTCCTCGAGCCGAAGGTGCAGGTCTCGTCGATCAAGGAGGAGTGGATCAGGCTGACGGTGCGGGTCTGGATACGGCAGATCCACGAGAGGGACAGGATCGTCTCGGAGTACCTGGAACGGGTCGTCGAACGGCTGAAGGCCGAGGACCTCCTCGACGAGAAGAAACTGGAGGAAGAGCCCGGGACGGAACTTGCGGCGTCTCCCCTGGAACGCGCAGCCCATGAGAGGGGTGTCCCACCCGGACAGGCGATGTGAGGGGTGGTCAGGCCTCTTCCGGAGCGCCGGAAGGGTAGACGTGGGCTGACGATGGCCGGAAGGCGAGGTAAACAGCATCGCCCGGGGCGATACCGGCCTCTTCGAACCCCTGCCGGGTCAGCGTCACCTGGAACGGGATCCCCGTATTCACAAAGACCCTGACCAGCCCCCCGTTAGGCCGCACCGAATCGATGCGACCGAGAAAGACATTCTTTTCGTTCTCCGGCAGGGCGGTCTTCGACAGCAGGATATCTTCCGGTCGGATGGCAACGGAGACGGGACCACTGATGGCGTTCTCCACCTGTATCCGGAGATTCCCCACCGCAACCGTCCCGGTGGACGACCCCATCCCGCGAAAGAGGTTCTCCACCCCGACAAAACCCGCGACGAAGTCGGAGTTCGGCCGTCGGAAGATCTCCTCCGGAGTTCCCACCTGAACCACCTCGCCGCCGCGCATGATCGCCACCCGGTCGGCGAGGTCGAAGACCTCCTCGAAGTTATGGGTGATATGGACGATCGTCATCCCGGTTGCCTCGTGAATCCGGGCGAGTTCCACCCGCAGGCTCTCACGCGTCTTCACGTCCAGTGCGGAGAGCGGCTCGTCCAGCAGCAGCGCTTCGGGCTCCATCACCAGTGCCCGGGCGATCGCCGCACGCTGCTGCTCGCCGCCCGAGAGCGTGCCCGGGTAGCGGTGGAGCAGATGGCTGATGTTTAAGAGTTCGGCGCTCTCCTCCACTTTTCCACGGATGAATACGGGGTCGGCGCGGCGGGACTTCAGCCCGAAGCCGATGTTCTCTTCAACGGTCAGGTGCGGGAAGAGCATGTAGTCCTGATAGACCATGCCGATGTTCCTGTCCCGTGCGGGAACGTCCGTGATGTCCCGGCCGTTCAGAAGAATCCTGCCGGCATCGGGGCTGTAGATCCCTGCGATTGTCTCAAGAAGGATCGTCTTCCCTGCACCTGTGGGGCCGAGGACGATGAAGTATTCGCCGTCTCCGATCGAGAGCGAGACGTTCGAGAGCGTAAACTCCCCGAGGCTCTTGGATACCGAATCGATGGTAAGCATGTGTACCTCCTAGTAGACGTGCGTGGCTCCGCCGTAGCGCTCGAAGACGTATAGCGAGACGATCGAGATCATGATGAGGATCGTCGCTGCGGAGATGGCGTACTCGAGCTTTCCGATGGACATGTTCAGGAAGAGGGAGAGCGGGAGCGTCTCGGTCTTCATCCGCGTTGCACCGGCAAGCATCAGCGCGGCGCCGAATTCACCGATTCCCTTTGACCAGGTGATCACCGATCCGGCGAGGAGACCGTTTGAGGACATGGGAAGGGTGACCCGCCAGAAGGCCTGCGCGTCGGTGCAGCCGAGGGTCTTTGCCACGTACTCGTAGCGGGGGTTGACACTCTGAAACGTCGCGCGGGTCACTCGAAGCATGTAGGGCAGGTTCACGAAGAACTGCGCTACGATGATCCCGAGCGGTGTAAAGACGACGGTGAGCCCTGCCGCAGCAAGCGATTTACCTATCGGGGATACTCCGAAGAAGAGCAGAAGCCCCACGCCCGCCACGAGCGGCGGGAGCGCCATCGGGATATCCATCAGCATGTTCATCACTGTCTTGCCCGGGAACGAGTAGCGTGCGAGCGCATAGGCTACCGGCACGGCGACCAGAATGCAGAGGAGTGTGGAGATGACGGAGGTGATGATCGAGAGCCGGACGGCGAACTGGATCTCCTCAGAGAAGAGGGACTCGATGAAGACGCCCATCGGGGAGTGGGTCACCACCCCGAGGATGACCAGCAGAATGAAGATGGCGATGAGGAGAGCGACCGTGATGGTCGCCGCCCGAAAAAAAGAGGGTTTTTTCAGGTTCATGAAGACTCCTCATGTTCCCGGAGGTCCTTTGGCGAGAAACTCCTGACCTTTACCTCCTCGATATGCCGTGCGTCGACCCAACCGCTCCTGACCTCGTCGCGGTGGTCGAACTGGCGGACGTAGGGTTTGATGTCGAGGAGCGGGGTGCCGTCCAGCACGTCGATCCCGCGGACGCGGACGGTGTTGCCCTCGACGGAGACGACCTCGACGAGGGAGATCCCGATCGGGTTCGGGCGGTTGAAGTGGCGTATGGCAAATATCCCCCGCTCTTTGCTGCCATCGACGAACGGGCGCTGGCGCAGGCTAAAGCCGTTCGCCCGATGGAAGTGGTAGAGGAGGATGATGTGTGAGAACCCCTCGACCCCTTCAAGCCCCCCGGCATACTCGGGGAAGACCTCGATCGTCCCCTCCGCTTCGGAGAAGATGCTCTGGATGGGTGTGGTGTCCTGGTCAGTGAACGGCGAGTGAATCGTTCCGATGATCCGGTAGGTGACTTCCATGTGACATCTCTCCTTTCCTGGTTTTATCAGGGTTTGACATCCGCGTAGGTGTCGCTTGGGTAGGTGACGAACCCGTGCCGGGTGAAGATCTCTTTGCCTTCGTCGGAAATGACGAATGCGGTGAACTGTTCGGCTTCAGTGGGATGCTCTGAAGACGTCAGCACCCCGATGGGGACGATCTTGACCAGGTTGTCAGCGTTCGGGATGTAGATGAGGTCCATCTTCTCCGGCACGTAGAGATCCTCCCAGATGATACCAACGTCGGCCTGCCCCATGGAGATGTAGACCAGCAGTTCGTTTACCGTGCCGGAACGGGTCACGACGTTCTTGTTCACGTCATCAAGGAGGTTGTTCTTCGCCAGGAGTTTGTCGGTCAGTTCCCCGATGGCAGTGGCGGTGTCGCCGAGCGCCACCCGAACCCCGGGTTTTGCCATATCCTCAAGACTGGTGATGCCTGCGGGGTTGCCCTTCGGGACGGCGATGACCGGGACATGGTAGACGATCAGGTGCTCCTCCTCGACCAGCCCCTTCTCGCGGGCCGCATCGAAGTAGGCGGTTGCTCCCGGCATGTAGACGTCGCCCATCCCCGTCAGTTCCATCTGGGTAAGGAGGGTGTTCGACCCGCCGAAGATGAAGTTGATCGGGATGCCTGTCCGGTTCGTGAAGGTCGCCGCGATCTCTTCCATCGGTTCGCGCATGCCCGCGCCGCAGTAGACGAGCAGCTCGGGTTTTGTTGTGTCGGTCTCCGCCGGTGTATCGGCGGTAGTTCCGGTACATCCGCATGCGAAAGCGGCGGTTGCTGCGATCAGCAGTCCAGTAATGAGAAGCAGGTGTGCTTTCATAAGAATAATCTCTCAGAGAAGCAAAATAAACGTTTATGGATCAGATCAAATTAAATAAAATAAATTAACAGGATTAATTTTATGGGGTTGGTGATTTGGTTAAATAATATGGCATACCCCGGTCGCCTATCCAAAATACAAAAAGGAAACAAGACATAACAAGAGCTGGACAATGGCGGAGAGCACCGGAACAGGGGGAGGCGGCATCCGGATCACCCTCGAGGAGATCGCCGGAGCCGTTGGCGACTTCGGCACCATCTTCCCCATCCTGCTCGGTGTCGCCATCGTCTGCCCGGACGTGAACGTCAGCCACTTCTTCCTCTTCCTCGCCGCCTGGTACATCATCGCCGGGTTCTACTACCGCCTCCCAATCCCCATCGAGCCGATGAAGGCGATCGGGGCCATCGTCATCGCCGAAGGACTCTGCGGTGCCGAGATCGTGGCTTCGGGCCTCGTCGTCGGCGTGCTCTTCCTGGTGCTCGGACTCGTCGGCGGGATGACGTGGCTCGGGGACCGGATCCCAAAGAGCGTCATCCGGGGCGTCCAGGCGGGGCTTGCACTCGTCCTCCTGGAGACATCGCTTGGCTATATCCTCCCCGACCTCCTTGTTGCGGCGGTCGCGATAGCAATCATCCTTGCCTTCTTCATCGTATCGCAGCGCACCCGGATCCCCGACATCTCCGCACTCCTGGTCCTGATCATTGGGCTTGCCATGGGGATCGCCACGCAGGGGATGCCGCCGTTCCGCCTGATGCCCCTTCCCGCCCTCCTCATTCCGATGCCGACGGACTTCATCGCCGCGACCTGGGACCTTGCGCTGCCTCAGATTCCCCTCACGATTGCAAACGCCATCCTCGCGACATCCCTCCTCACCTACGACCTCTTCCCAAAGAAGGGTGTGGACCCCGACCGGCTCTCCCGGACGATCGGGGTCATGAACCTGGTCTCGACGCCGCTCGGCGGGTTTCCGATGTGCCACGGCGCCGGGGGGCTTGCGGCCATGTACCGGTTCGGCGCGAGGACCGGCGGGGCGAATATCGTCGCCGGAATCTTCATTCTCATCTTCGCCCTTGCCTTCGCCCCGCCGGAGGTGCTGACACTCATCCCGCTCGGGATCTTTGGAGCGCTCCTCGTCTTTGTAGCGATAGAGCTAGGGAAACACAGCATCAAGACGGAGTCCTACCTGGTCACGGCGGTCATCGCGATCCTCACCCTCATAATAGGCCTCACGTTTGCGTTCATCATAGGGATGGTTCTCGCCTACGCTCTCAAGTGGCGGGAAGGCAGCCGGCAGTCCGGGTCGTGACCAGACCGGGGGTTATCATGTTCAGCGGGAGAGACCGCTGAACCACGATACCATAATCGCACTCGGTCTTGTCGCCCCGGCTCGCTCATGACAGCCGCGTTTGCACCGCAGATCTGTCGGGTTGGCGCACGCAGTCAACCACCGAACTTTCGCTTGCGATGCTCGTTATCTTCCCCACAGATGCCCTTCTCTGGTTCGCCTATGGAGTGATAAAGGGAGGCCTTGCCATCGTGGCGGCAAATGGCGCTACAGTCGTCCTGGTCGGCCCCTCCCTCTCGCTTAAGAAAAAGAACGGATAACGTGGACCCCCGTCTCCATCACGGAGAGGGTGACTGGCGTTCCCGGGACAAGGCCCAGGTCCCGCACCGACCGTCGGGTCTGGACCGCAGTGAGCGTGACGCCCGCATCCACCCGCACCTCGGCAATTGGCCCGTTCTCCACGACCGAGACGACCGTGCCGGCCACTCTGTTCCGGGCGCTGGTACGCGGATCATGCCCGACGGAGATGATGAGATCGTCGGCCCGGATGCAGAGGGTGACCTCCTCGCCCGTGGCGGCATCCGTCACCGCCTCGAAGGACCACCCCCCGAGATCCACGATCGCTCGCCCTCCATCGTTTTCGGTCACGATCCCATCCAGGACGTTCTCGATCCCGACAAACCTGGCGACCTCGCGGCTGCGGGGAGTGTTCAGGACGGCCCCCGCCTCCCCCTCGTCCACGAGTTTTCCATCGATGAGCACCGCCATACGAGTGGCGAGGTGGTGCGCTTCCCGCCGGGAGTGGCTCACCTGGACGATGGTGAGCCCGTCCTCCCGGTGGAGCCGCTTGAGATCGGCGATGAACTTCTCCTGCGTGATTGGGTCGAGGGCCGAGAGCGGTTCGTCGAGGAGGAGGATATCCGGTTTCACCGCGATAGCCCGTGCAAGCGCCACCCGCTGCTGCTCGCCGCCGGAGAGGGATCCCGGGTAGCGGTCGGCGAGGTGACCGATCCCGAACCGCTCGAGGAGTGGGACGACCTCGGCACGGGCCTCATTCTTTCGCATTCCCCGCACCCGGAGGCCGTATGAGACGTTGTCCACGACCGTCATGTTCGGAAAGAGCGAGTAGTCCTGGTAGACGAGGGCGATCCCCCGTTTCTCCGGAGGGAGGGTGGTGATCTCGGTGCCTCGAAGGAGGACGCGGCCGCTGTCCGGCCGGTGGAGTCCGGCAATCACTTCGAGGAGGACTGTCTTTCCTGCACCCGAAGGCCCGACGATGAAGTAGTAGTCGCCCATACCGATTGTCAGGCTGACGTCGTCAAGCGAGAACGAGCCGAGATTGAGCGAGACGCGGTCAAACTCTATCATCGTACCTCCCTAAGTACCGGGTCATCCTCCGCAGAAGGTAGAATACCCCAAGACTGACCAGGATGACCGTAAATGCGATGCTCCTGCTCGTGTAGATTCCATCAGTCGTGAAGAAGTAGTAGATCAGCGTCGATATGATGAACGGGTAGTAGGCGATCATGACGACGCCGGCAAACTCCCCAATGGCCCTTCCCCAGGCGAGAACGGCTCCGCTGTACATGTGCCGGAGGCTTAAAGGAAGGGTGACCGTTCGAAACGCTGTGAATGTGTCCGCCCCGAGCGTGCGGGCAACGTTCTCCATGTGGACCGGCACCATCTCGAATCCCTCGCGCATGGTATTGATGAAGAACGGGGAAGAAACAAAGAGCATCGCAACGATCGTTCCCGGCAATGCATCCTCAAACGCGAGCCCGATCTCCGAGAGCGGCGCGCCGAGCCATCCCCGGCGCATGAAGAGGAGGTAGACAAGCAGGCCCGCCACGGTGTGCGGCAGGATGAGGGGGATGTCGACGATGCTCTCGACGACCCCTTTTAAGCGGGAAGGACGGGATCGCGCAAGGACGTAGGCGAGCGGGGTCCCAAAGAGGATAAGGAGGAGGACGGCGCTCGCTCCCGCACCAAACGTGAGGAGGATCGAGTGGATCACTTCCGACGATAGTGCCACCTCAAGGAGGTGAGCCGGATCGGCGAGTTCCGTCATCGCTATGTTCGCGAGCGCAAGCACCGTGATCCCGACGATCAGACCGCCAAGGACGCAGAACCATACGGTGCACCAGTCCACGTACCACCCACGGTGCTCTTTCCACCGGGTAACGGCCGTCTTCCTATCTGCCGGGAAAGGATCGGATGAGAGCGTTTCGGTCTTCATGGTTGTGATGCTGCTGAATGCCCAAATAGGTGCAGTGTTGAGATTCACCAGAAAATGAGGTGAGGATCAGGCCTTGCTCGCAACAAGCGACTGGAAAGCGCGAGGTACGCTGCCGTAGCTGCCTGCAGGCACGATCGGAGGCTGGCCGTCGTTGGTGCAGGGGTCCGAATATTGGTGTCGGACGCCGGGTCGGTCACCGTCGCCCCAATACGGCCGGAGAATTGGACCCCGGCAGCGGCGTTTTGAGAGATAAACGCGCTTGGAGGGGTTATCTTCATGAAGAAATTCTTTTGAAAACTCCATTGTTAAAGGTATTCATTCAGGATGGAGTTAATGTACGATAATTAACGCAGGAGTCCCTGAAGGAGCAGGGACCAGGCGGTATCGCTTTGAATCTGACTCAAGACCCCTCCATCGGGATAAGATGAACCGCCTTTGCCTGAAGAGAGACCCAGACCTCCATCCCTTCGTGAAGTTCAAGGGCCTCCGCCCTCCTCGCGGTCACGAGCGCGGAGAGATCGCACCCGCAGTTCACCGTAACGTTCACGAACGGCGCCGTGGACTCGATCCGGACGATCGCGGCGGAGAAGAGGTTCTCCGCCTCCTCGTAGCCGGGTTTTCTCCGGTGCAGGGAGATGTCTTCCCCGCGGATGACCATCTCCACT
This sequence comes from Methanoculleus sp. DTU007, assembly GCF_001512385.1. NCBI lineage: Archaea > Methanobacteriati > Methanobacteriota > Methanomicrobia > Methanomicrobiales > Methanomicrobiaceae > Methanoculleus > Methanoculleus sp. DTU007. The sequence goes on from NZ_LFRO01000038.1 coordinate 31,272, forward strand.
TCGTCGGCGGGCGGCGGGGTCGCCGAGAGGATCTCCTTTCCTCGCGCCTCCACGACGGTGAGGCCCCCGCGCCGGGAGACGACCCGGCCCGGGATGATGTTTTGAACACCCACGAACCGGGCAATCCGCCGGTTCTTCGGCGCATGGAATATCTCGCTTGAACTTCCTGTCTGGGCGATCGTGCCGTCGATCATCACGGCGATCCGGTGGGCGAGCCGCTGCCCCTGCATAAGGTCGTGCGTACTCATGATGACCGTCGTCCCGGCTTCGCGGTTCAGTTGCGTCACGATCGCTTCGATGGTGGCGGTCGAGCCCGGGTCCAGGTTCGCCGTCGGTTCGTCCAGGAAGAGGATCCGGGGATCTGTCACGAGCACCCTCGAGAGCGCCACCCGCTGCTGCTCGCCACCGGAGAGATCGGTCGCACGGCTCTTTATGCAGCGGGAGAGACCGACGGCCTCGAGGGCCTCCTTCACCCGCCGATCGACCTCGTCGGCGGGGGCCCGGCGGTAGCGCAGCCCCATCGCGACATTATCGTAGACGGATGCATTGAAGACGACCGGTCTTTGAAAGAGCATTCCCATCTGGCGGCGCAGATCGAGCCAGCGACCGCGCTCCCTCGCCACATCGATCCCAAAGATCGAGAGTTCTCCTCCGTTTGCCGGCTCGATGAGGTCGAGAATCCGGAGGAGCGTGCTCTTCCCCGAGCCGCTCGGGCCGATCAATCCTACGATCTCTCCTTCCTCGACCGAGAGGTCGACGTCGTACAGAACCCTCAGATCGCCGTAGAACTTCGTGATATTGTGTGCTTCGATGATTGTCATGGCATCACCGCCGTTGTACGAGAGAGAGGGCGATATTCACGCCGAGCGCCACCGCAAGGAGGATGATCCCGAGCGCAATCGAGAGGGAGTAATTTGCCATCGATGTGTTGAGCGCGATCGCCGTGGTGAGGACACGGGTGGCGCCCCGGATATTCCCGCCGACGATCATCACCGTCCCCACCTCGGCGATCGCTCTCCCGAAGCCGAGAAGGATGCCGGCCATGACCGCGAACCGTGCCTCCGCGATGATGGTCAGGACCGTCTGAAACCTGCTCGCACCAAGGGCGGTGATCGTGTAGCGCTTGTCCCGATCGATCCCCGAGAGCGCCGTGACTGTCAGTCCCATCAGGAGCGGTATGATGAGGACGGTCTGGGCGGCGATCATGCCGCCGGGGGTGTAGAGGAGGCGAAGGAACCCGAAGGGGCCGACGTTTGAGAGGAGGAGGAACACGACCAGACCCACGATGACCGTCGGGAGGGCATAGAGCGTCTGGAGCGTGGAGATGACCGCGTGCTTGCCCCGGAAATCGTAGAAGTAGATGAGCGCGCCGAGAGGCAGGGCGATCAGCGCGGCAAAGAAGGTGGCGGTGAGGGAGATGTAGAGCGATCGGATGGTGATCTCCACCACCTGCGGGTCGAGGGCGATGATGAGCTCGACGGCCTCGATGAACCCCTCGATGATAGGGTTCCCATTCACCATGCGCCCTTGCCCTCCGTCGCCCTGCCAATCACCTCATCCACGTCTCCCCTATCTTTCCTGCTTTAAGTTGGGGTGGGCACCGGCTCCGCGCAGGTGCAGTTGAACGGCGGCTCCGTGCATTCTGGGGCATAAAGCGGCGTAAAGAGCGGTTTACCGAACTCCTCGGCACCGAACTCACCGATCATCTGCTTAGTCTCGTTCGTGGTGAGCCAGTTGATGAAGTCCGCGGCACCCTGCGCGTTCACACCCGGATGCATTGCGGGATTGACCGCAATCGCACTGTAGCGATTGAGAAGTTCGGCCCCTTCGGCGATGACCGGCACGAGATCGAGGCGATCGGCAAATGAGAGGTAGGTCCCCTCATCAGAGAGCGTGTAGGCCTGCTGCTCGTTTGCAAGGATCAGGGTGTCGCCCATGCCCTTGCCCGCCTCGACGTACCAGGCTCCGGAGTCAACGATCTCGGTCTCATAGTCGTAGCCCGCCTCCTCCCAGAGCGCCTTCTCCTGGTTGTGGGTCCCGGAGTTGTCGCCGCGGGAGACGAAGGCGACGCCTGCCGTCCCGTTCGTACCGGCGGCGTAGATCGTCTGGAAGGCCTCCACCGGGGTCATGTTCGCAATCCCGGCCGGGTCGGACGCCGGGCCGACGATGATGAAGTAGTTGTAGGCGATGCATCGCGGGTTGATGCCGTAGCCTTCGTCGATGAACTGCTGCTCGAGATCCGGGGAGTGAACGAGGACGAGATCGACATCGCCGCGCCTGCCCGAGTCGATGGACTGTCCGGTTCCCTGAGCGATGAACTGAAGGTCCACTCCGGTCTCGCTCTCGTAAACTCGTTCGAGCTCCGCAAGCAGCCCGGTGTTCTCAAGGCTTGTCGTGGTGGCTATCCGGAGCACGTTCGCCCCGCCGGCGGGAGCGGGTGTCGCCGTTCCGGCCGGGGTCTCGTTTCCGCCCGGCGCCGGGGTGGTGCATCCCGCAGCGAGAGCGAGGATGAAGAGGATCGTGATGGCCCCCGCCATCAGAAGAGTTGCATTCGTCTTCATAGCAACGCGTCTGGATGTTCAGTTGAT
>NZ_LFRO01000038.1:33881-121519 GCF_001512385.1 Methanoculleus sp. DTU007
TAATTAACTATAATCCGGAGTCAACAAAAGAATCCTTGCGAATGAAGGAGAACGTACCGCACCTTTGTGCAAAGACGGCGATGCCGCCTGCCCGGACGAACGGCAGGAGGCGGATACTCCATATCTTCCAGATCATGCCGTCATATTCATCGATCCTGAACATGTGGTGCAGTTGTACGGAGGTTCGGTGCATTCAGGTGGATAGAGCGGAGTAAAGAGCGGTTGGCCGAACACCACAAGACCGAAGTCTCCGAGAAACTCTTTGGTCTCGTTTGAGGAGATCCTGTCGATGAACCTGTCGGTCTCATCAATCATGACACCCTGCGCCATATCGGGATTGACCACGATTGCGCTGTAGCGGTTCAGGAGGTCATCGCCCCCCGTCACCAGCTGCACGAGGTCCAACTGGTCCTGGAAGGCGAGGTAAGTTCCGATGTCGGAGAGCCCGTGAGCTTCCCTCTGGTTGGCGAGGGTCAGGGTCTCGCCCATACCGCTCCCGGTCTCCTGCCCAGGAATAAGCCCAGGGTCGAAACCTTAACGCTCCCACCCGCCGACCCTGTTCCTCATGTGGCAAGCCCTGGATATCGAGACCTGGATTGCCGGCCGGAGGTCGGACCTCGACCGGGTGAAAGGACCGGTCTCCGAGATCATTGCACGGGTGCGGGCGGAGGGCGATGCGGCCCTCGTTGACCTGACAAAGAGGTTTGATGGGATCGATCTCGATGAGATCGCGGTCTCCGATGATGAGCGGGAGGCGGCCTACGACCAGGTGGATGCACGCCTCGTCGAGAGCCTCGTGGAGGCGGAGGCGCGGATCAGCCAGTTCCACGAACTGCAGCGCGGACGCGACCTCTGGTTGCAGGAGATGGAGCCCGGGATCACGCTCGGGGTCAAGACGACACCCCTCTCCCGGGTGGGTGCGTACGTCCCCGGCGGACGGGCGGCGTACCCCTCAACGGCGCTGATGTGCACCGTCCCTGCAACGGTCGCCGGGGTTGCGGAGATCTGCTGCTGCACCCCGCCGCCAATCAACCCGATCACGCTTGTCGCGCTTGATATCGCCGGGGTCGACGAGATCTACCGGGTCGGCGGCGCCCAGGCGATCGCGGCGATGGCGATTGGGACCGAGACGATACCAAAGGTGGAGAAGATCGTCGGCCCGGGGAACGTCTACGTCACCGCCGCGAAGATGCTTCTGCGCGACGAGGCCGAGATCGACTTTCCCGCGGGGCCGAGCGAGATCGCGATCCTCGCCGACGGCACGGCGAACCCGACCTTCGTCGCGGCCGATATCCTCGCTCAGGCCGAGCACGACCCGAACGCCGCCTGCGTGCTTGTGACGACCGATGCGGGAGTCGCCGACCGCGTCGGCGCCGAGGTGAGGCGGATGGCGGGGGAGGCAAAGCGTCAAGAGATCGTCGTAAAGGCGCTTGAACACTCGGGGTACATCATCGTCGGTGACCTTGACGAGGCGGTCGCGACCGTCGATGGGATCGCTCCCGAGCACCTCTCGATCCAGGTGGCCGACCCGCTCTCGGTCATCAACCGCATCCGGAGCGCCGGGTCGATCTTCGTCGGTCCCTACGCGGCGGTGGCCTGCGGCGACTATGCCTCCGGAACAAACCACGTCCTCCCGACGGCCGGCTACGCCCGGCTCTACTCAGGCCTCGACGTAAACCACTTCTGCCGACGCTCGACGGTCCAGATGATCACGCGGGAGGGGCTTGAGGCCATCGGCGACGTGGTGGAGACGATCGCCGATGCTGAGGGGCTCCACGCTCACGCGGAGTCGGTGCGGGTGCGGAGAAGAGGATAGGCGGATACCCATACTATTAATAGAGGAGGCGCTCCCGACCACAGTCGAGAGCGCGGAACACCCCCCACATTTTGAATCTCCCGTAATTTTGGCCGTTGAAACGCCAACTCCGGGCGTTCCGCCCATCTTTCACCGAGACGTCGGCGGCGATGGCGCGGCTTCGCCCCGGACCATCCGAATCTTCTCGATGGCATCCTCCGCGACGCTCTTCTCCTCCGCATCGCCGTTCCGGGCGAGAGCCTCGAGGGCGTCGATCGCCCGAGGGTCGCCGATGTACTTGAGCGCCCCTGCCGCGTAGAGCCTGACGTTCTTGTCGGGGTCCTTCGTCGCCGCAATAAGCGGATCCACCGCAAGATCACCCATCCGGAAGAGAGCGCCCGCAGCCGCCCCTTGAACGTCGGGATCTCTGTCGCGGAGGGCTTTGACGAGCGCTTCGACCGCGGTCGCCCCTCCGATATCGCCGAGGATCCCGGCCGCGACGGTTCGTATCTCGGGGTCCGGGTCGGTGAGCATCGCAGCGAGCGGCTCAACTGCTCTCCGACCTAACTTTGCTATGGCTCCGGTCGCCTGACACCGCAGATCGTCGTTTGGATCCTTGAGCGCCCGGGTGAGCGGCTCCACCGCAGACGGATCCCCGATCTCGCCGAGGATGGCGGCAGCGTAGACCCGCCGGAGGTCTCGCCGGGTCTCGATCTCCACCATCTGACCGGTGGGTGCGGCCACAATAGCCGGTCCCCCGGTGGGCGCCGACTCCTCATACCTCCCGGACGCCTCAGGATTCACGATGAGTTCGATCAACGGCTCGACCGACGCGCCTGCAAGCAGAGTGAGCGAGTCCGCCGCCGCTTCCCGCACCGCCGAGAGCGGGTCGCCGAGGGCACGGATGAGCGGTTCGACCGCCCGCGCCCCCCCGAGGTCACCGAGAGCAAGAGCGGCCCGCTGCCGGGTCAGGCCGTCATCGCTCCCTAACGCCTCGATCAGGCCGTCGACGTCCTCATTTGCCCGCAGGAGGTCGATGTTGAACCTCCGTCCGCTCTGTCGCTCTCCAGGAAGATTGCTCTTTTGCTCCAATCCTTTCGCCTCCGTGCCCGGGGTATGGCGAACGGTCGATATAATAACTTTTGCATGGCCACCTGCAGGAGCATCCCGGACAAGACACAGCGGGGTAACGGCGAGAGGTATCTGACGAGAGTGGTTCATCCGATAACCGCGGGTACCACCACCCTCCGGCGGTATCGCGGCACCCGCGAAAAAATGAGTCTATCCCGGCTTCAACGCGAGGCAGGCGGGACAGACGTCGTTGCACCCCGCCTCTCGTGGAATCGATGAAGTCCGTCTCTCGCCGCCCTCTGGACAGCGGGGTCGCTATCGGAGAGGGCCCGGGTAAGGGGCGCCTCCACCCGCGGGTCCCCAATTTCTCCAAGGATAACGGCAGCATAGGCGCGGCGCAGCCCTGCGCCGGGAAGAACGCCCTCCGGTACGGCACCGGCCCTCCTCGCTCCAGGGAAGAGCCGTTCGTGCTCTTTTGCATCCTCCGGGCCGCCGAGGAGGTCGTGCTGGGCGAGCTCCCGGTGCCGGAGAGTCTTTCCCGTCCCGACATCGCCCGGTCCGCCGAGAAGGTCGTGCTGGGTGATCTCCTCCTCTGTATCCCGGGACACTTTCCCTCCTGCCTTGCGGATATCCTCCGGACCGCCAAGAGCATCGTGCTGGGCGAGGCCCTCCTCCTCATCGCGGGCTCTTCCGCCCCCCGCCTCGCGGATATCTTCCGGGCCGCCAAGGGCGTCGTGCTGCCTGATACCGCTCCTGTGCCGGAGTTTCCTCTTTTCGGGCGGAATATTCTCAGGGCCGCCGAGGAGGTCGATCTGGGTAAGGCCCTCCTCGGGTGCTTCCCGCGGTAACCCGTATGCCGCCGCGATCTTGGGGCGCTCGAGAATCTCGATCAGCGGCTCCACCGCCGGCGTCCCGATCATGGCAAGCGCGTTTGCCGCCCCCTCCCGCACATCTGGCGCCGGATCGGTTAGCGCCCGGATAAGGGGATCCACCCCCCTCCATTCTCCAAGCGAGCCAAGGGCGAGGGCTGCACGTCGGCGGACGGCCGGAACGCCGCTCTGCAACGCAGCGGTCAGACCGCTGATGTCCCCCCCTGATGTCATACGCTCAAGATCGTATTGCTTCTCCCCCGTTGGAGGATCCTTTCTTTGCACCACAATCACCTCAGAATAAGGGGGCATAACCGAGCGTGAGTATAATAATGTTATGTATAATATTTGCAGCATAGAATATTGGGAATTGGGACTATTTCCTGGGGGAATTGTACCTGGAGCAGTAGCCCGGTGGTTACAGATATTTATCTCCGCAGAGCGAGGTGATCATCATGCCTGAGGAGAAGAGGACGGCCGAGTTGAAGATCACCGGGATGCACTGCGCATCCTGCGCCCTCAATATAGAACGTGCCCTCCAGGATCGGGACGACGTCTACGATGCCCGGGTCAACCTCGCGGCCGAGACGGTCGCCATCGAATATGACCCGACGAAGGCCAGCCTCACGGACCTCGAACGGACAATCACCGATGCCGGTTACGAGGTTGTGAGGAGCGAGGTCACCGCGAGAATCGGCGGGATGGTCTGTGCGGCCTGCGCCCAGGTGATCGAGGCCTCGCTTGCCAACCTCGAGGGGGTCTACGAGGCCCGGGTCAACCTCGCGACAGAGGACGCACACGTCGTCTACAACCCGGCGCTGGTCACGATACCCGATATTCGTGCCGCCATCGAAGAGGCCGGCTACCAGTATCTCGGACTCGAGGAAGAAGTCACCGAGGACGTCGAAGAGAGGATGCGGGAAGCGGACCTCCGGGACAAATTCCGACGGTTCACAATCGGGTTTGCGGTCAGCATCCCGCTCTTTTTCTACATGCTCTTTGGGATGCCCGGCGCGGCTGCCCTCCCGGTCTCGATCAACCTCATCATGCTCCTCATCACCCTGCCAGTCTTTCTCTACGTAAGTACTCCCATATTCAAGACGGCAGCCGCCTCGCTCAGAAATCGGGCGCTGACGATGGACGTCATGTACGCGATGGGAATCGGCGTCGCATACGGTTCAAGTATTCTTGGGACGTTTGATATTGTCCTCACCCCGGAGTTCAACTTCTACGAGACCGCGGTGATGCTTGCGGCCTTCCTGACGCTCGGAAGGTACCTTGAGGCCCGGGCAAAGGGTAGGACGTCCGAAGCCATCAAGAAATTGATAGGGCTTCGCCCGAAGACCGCAACCGTGATCCGGGACGGGCGGGAGATTGAGACGAGGATCGAGGATGTCGTCGTCGGCGACGTCGTCTTGGTCCGGCCTGGAGAGATGGTGCCGGTGGACGGCGTGGTCGTGGGCGGCGAGAGTTCAGTCGACGAGTCCATGATCACCGGCGAGCCCATCCCGATCGACAAGCGGGAGGGAAGCGAGGTCGTCGGCGGCACCCTGAACATGAACGGTGTCCTCCGCATCAGGGCCGAAAAGATCGGGAAGGATATGGTGCTTTCGCAGATCATCAGGCTCGTCCGGGACGCCCAGGGTTCAAGGCCGCCGGTGGAGCGGATCGCCGACGTTGCGGTCTCTTACTTCATCCCGGTCGTGCTCGTGATCGCAATCGGCGCCTTCCTCATCTGGTATGTGGGACTCAACGCCTCGCTTCTCTTTGCGCTCACGGTGCTGATATCCATCCTGGTCGTCGCTTGCCCCTGTGCGCTCGGCCTCGCGACCCCGACCGCCGTGACCGTCGGGATCGGCCGGGGGGCCGAACTCGGGCTGCTGATCAGGAACGGCGAAGCCCTCGAGATTTCAGAGAAACTGACAACGATCGTCTTCGACAAGACCGGGACCCTCACCAGGGGAAAACCCGACGTCACCGATATCGTTGCGTTCGGTCTTCCGGAGGACCGACTTTTAGCGCTCGCCGCGGCGGTCGAGAAGAACTCACAGCATCCGCTCGGGGAAGCGGTCGTAAGGCGGGCGGAGAGTGCCGGCGTTGCGATCCCGGCATCAACGCAGTTTACCACCTACGGCGGCCTGGGGGTCAGCGCCGTTGTGGAAGGGACGGAGATCCTCATCGGGAACCAGCCCTTCCTCCTTGAGCGCGGCATCGCCATCCCGCCGAAGGCCGAGATGAGGATAACCGCATTCCAGGATGTGGGAAAGACCGCAATCCTCGTCGCCGCCGGGGGTGAACTTGCAGGCATCATCGCCATCGCAGACACCCTGAAGCCGACGGCAAGAACGGCTATCGCAGACCTCAAAAGGATGGGTCTATCGGTCGTGATGATCACCGGCGACAACCCGCGGACGGCAAACGCCATCGCACGGGAGGTCGGGATCACGGACGTCCATGCCGGGGTGCTCCCCCAGGAGAAGGCACAGGAGGTCCGGGCCCTCCAGAAGCGGGGGGAGGTCGTGGCGTTTGTGGGCGACGGGATCAACGACGCCCCGGCGCTCGCGCAGGCGGATGTCGGGATCGCCATCGGGAGCGGGACCGATGTCGCCATCGAGAGCGGGGATGTCGTCCTCATCCGCGACGATCTCGTCGACGCCGTCGCGGCCGTCGAACTCTCCAGGAAGGTGATGAGCCGGATCAAGCAGAACCTCTTCTGGGCGTTCGCCTACAATGCCGCCCTGATCCCCCTCGCCGCCGGGGTGCTCTATCCCGTCTTCGGCATCACCTTCCAGCCGGAGTATGCGGCGCTCGCGATGGCGCTCTCGTCGGTGACGGTCGTCTCGCTCTCCCTGCTGCTCAAGAGATATATACCACCAGCGAAGAGAGGGATCTTATCGGAGGTTGATACACATGGCACTTGATCCGGTATGCAAGATGGACGTCGACGAGGCGACCGCGAAGTACACCGCCGAGTACAAGGGGAAGACCTACTACTTCTGCGCCCCCGGGTGCAAGAAACTCTTTGAGCGAGACCCCGAGGCGTATCTGAAAGGGGAGTAACCCTTTTTTTGCCGGTGAGGGGCGTCTCGCTGGAGCGAACCGGGGATAGAGAGATCAAAGAGAGCCCGGGATAGATATTCAGCGGGTTACTTATTTTCAAAAAACCGGGACCTGCTGCAATCTCGTCGTCTCTGCACCACATTCTGTGGGTGATGGCATTAGAATCGATAGACTGACTGTCCGCACCGCGCCCCCTGACGCCCTTCTCCCGGCGCAAGGTCGCTGGCGTCGTCCAGGACTTCCCGGAGGAAGGCGCTCGCGTTATCAGCGAAGTGAACCGCCCAGGCCTCGGGCGTCCGGGGCTGGATCTCGCCGTGAGGGCCGTGATGAGACATCACGATATGGAGAATGTGTGCAAACCGGGAGGGGTCGACACCGGCGGAGTGTCGGAGGAGCACAGCAGCCCCGATCGCCGTATGCCCGACGAGGGTGTACTCGGGGAGCGCGACGAACGAGAACCCCTGACGACGGAAGCATGACGCCTTGCCGATGTCGTGGAGGAGCGCTCCGGCAAGGAGGACATCGAGATCCATCTCCGCCCGGCTGACGGTGTTCGCAAGCGAGAGCGCAATCTCCGCGGTCTCGAGAGTATGCTCCGCAAGGCCGCCAATGTAGGCATGGTGGTGAAATTTCGCCGCCGGGGCTTCAAGAAATCCTGCAGTGGTGTCTATGACAGCGGAGACGAGTGAGTATATGCCGGGATCTTCGATCTTCGCGACCACGCGGGCGAGCCCCTGCCGGACAGCTTCGCAGTCGACGGGCGCATAGACAAACAGGGAGGGATCGAAGCCGTCCGGCGGTATCGGGGCTCGAAGGTTCGCGATCCCATCATTCACGTTGACCTCACAGGTCCCGTTGTAGACCTTCGCATAACCCTGGATACGATAGACCTCACCCGGCCGGATCGCGTGGCAGAGCGCCTCCATCTGCTCCACGGTCTGAACGGGCGTCCCCCAGACCTTGCAGGTTCCCCGACCGGTCTTATCGGAGATGGAGAGCTGGATATACTTGCCTCCATCCCTCTTCTCCTTCAGTTCTGCAGCGTCGACCACAAAGGGTGCGTCGACCTGCATACTCCCGCCGATCTCCGCGACAAAGAGCATCTTCTCAAGCACCGGATCACTGCTCCTATGAAATTCGTTCGCTCGAAGAACTTTAAAACCCGGCGATCTATTCCAGAACTGGTTCCACATCCCATGGAACAACAAGCACCCGGGCTAAGAATAGAGTCGGGAGCATAACGGCAGAGTCTCGCGCGTAAAGGCCGTCAACCAAACCGGAGCCTGATCATCCCAAGCAGCATCTCCTTTGCATCCGAGATCATCACCTTGGACTCATCCCGGTTCGCCCACGTGATCGGAACCTCCTCCACCCTGCGGCCGGCTTGCCGCAGCCGCCAGAGGAGCTCGACATCGAACTCAAACCCGGTCGATCGGAGAGAGGGGAGAACGGGTTCGAGAGCTTCCCGCCGAAAGGCCTTTGCTCCGCACTGGGTGTCCCGGTAGTCGAGTCCAAAGAGCAGTCTTACCAGAAGGTTGAAGAGACGGCTCTCGATCCTGCGTCGGAGCCCCTGCTTTACCTCCAGGATCGAGCCCGGGACCCAGCGCGAGCCGATGGCGCCGTCCGATGTCGTGAGACGGTCAAAGAGACGCACCATCTCGGAGAGGGCGGTCGAGCCGTCGGCATCCATGTAGCCGACAAAGGGCGTGGTCGCCGCCTTCATGCCGGCGACAACCCCTCCCCCTTTCCCGAGGCGGGTCTGAAACGTCAGGCACCGGATGCGGAGATCCGGATGCTCGGCTGCAAACGCTTTGATGATCTCTGCAGTGGCGTCGGTCCCATCGCAGACGAAGACGAGATCACCGGCAAAACCCGAGAGATCTCGAAGGAGCGACTGTATCCGTCGCTCTTCGTTATATGCAGGGATCACCAGGGTGCAGTCAGTCTGGTTCACACCGTCGGCACGTGTATCGTTTAGCATTCCAGTTTCGTGATGATGGTCTCGGCGAACTGCGCGGCAGCAGCGGGGCCGTTCGCGGTCACGATCTGCATATCGGCGACGACGGGGATGTCAAGGAGATTTGCTCCCGCTTTCTCCATCTCCCTAATTGCCTCCGGGCTAGGGTATACCGTGGCCTGCCGTCCGGAGAGGATACCAGCCCGAGCGAGGACGACCGGTGCAAGACAGATGGCGGCAACAACCTTCCCCTGCTCAAAGAACGAGCGGACAAGGGCGATGAGTCGCTCGTCTCCCCAGAGGTGAACTTTTGAGCCGGAACCGCCCACGACCACAATCCCGGCGTAGTCGTCCGGGTTTGGGCAATCGAATGCCATGGCCGCCTCTGCAGTGCCACCCAGCATCCCGGTGCACGTTCCGGCAGCCGTCGAGGCGATATCGACGTCGATCCCGACCTCCTCAAACGCTCTCTTCGGGACCTCCAGTTCTTCGTCCCTGTACTGCTCCGGTGCAATCGCAAACACGAATCTCATGTTGGGTTCCCTAGCAGGTTTTGTTCATAAGTGTATTGATGGTTGTGGAGCGGGAATAGACCGACATAACCGGATCGTTCGAGAACGCCGCACGTACCGGCATATGTCTCGGCCGTCCCGGGGAGCGAGGCATCGTGATCCGCATGATCTCAAGGAGATCACCTGTTTTTTCAGTCTATGACCACACTAAATTTTGAAATAAGATTATTATAATAATTGCGCCATTCTTGTCCCAACCCCGCATAGGACAGAACCATAACCGCTACAGGGGACTCGACCTCCCGCTGGACCAAGATAAGGCGGAAGGATGCCGGGTGTTCATCATGGATCTACAGCACATTTCCGGGGTGAAGATAAGGAGTGGCAGTCATGCGACGCAACTTGTATCTCGGGATCGTCCTTCTTCTGGCAGCGCTCGCACTTGTTGTAATCGTGGGGGCACAGACAGATGAACCTGAAGTGATCTGGGACCAGAAGTATGGAGCGCCTGATTCGAAGGAGGCGGCATATTCTATCGTCATGGACCCCAGGAGACCTGGGTTCTTCCTCGCCGGGGAGAGAGACCCGCTCGAGGATGGAAAGACTGACGTTTTAGTGATCCGGGCAACGCCGCGAGGAACCGAGGACTGGAACAGGACCTACGGCGGAGCAGAGGCCGAAACTGCACGCTCGATCATCGAGATCGGTGACGGCAACCTGCTCATCGCCGGAAGCCTCACGTTCGTCACGAACGAGACGCGACGGGACACCGATGCCTGGATTATTGAGATAGAGGGCTCGGGCAATGAGGTATGGAACCGGACCTACGGCGGTCCGGACGTCAACGCCTCGGCGAACGCGGTGACCCGGACCGATGACGGCGGTTACATCTTCGTCGGCTCCATCATGCCCCACGAAGGGAGCGAGTCGGATGCCTGGGTGGTCAGGCTGAATGAGTCGGGCCGCGAGGTCTGGAACAGGACGTTTGGTGGAGGTGGAAACGATACGGCAAACGCCGTCACACGGCTCCCGGACGGTGACTTCGTCTTTGCCGGCAGAACCGAGTCTTCCGGTGCCGGCGGAAGCGACGTCTGGGTGGTCCGGCTGAACGAGTCGGGCAACGAGGTCTGGAACAGGACGTTCGGCAGTCCTGATGACGATGCTGCTCTGGCAGTGATCAACACGACGGATGGGAACCTGCTCGTTGCCGGCTCGTTCACGGAGAGGCCCGATAATGCAATGGTCGATACCGACGCCCTCCTGATCAAACTCACCCCCGCCGGAGATATCGTCTGGAACTGGATTTACGGCGATTTCGGCGTGAACGAATCGGCCGCATCCGTCATCGAGACCGCAGACGGCGGTTATCTCTTTTCCGGGGAGACGGCCTATCCGGATACGGATGATACCGATGCCTGGCTTGTCGCGACCAATGCCGAAGGGGCGGTGAGGTGGAGCCGAACCTTCGGGGGTGAGGAGCCAGGCGATCGAGCTGCATCGGTCATCGAGATCGCGCCGGGCGAGTATCTCTTTGCAGGGACATTTAACGCTACGAAGCCGGATGGACCGGCAGATACTGACGCCTGGGCCGTGAGACTTGGGCCGCGCCCCGAGCCGACACCGACGCCGGAACCCACGGTAACGCCGATAAAGCCACCGAAAGCACCGGAAGTGCCCAAGAAGGCACCGGTAACGGCAACTCCGGGGCCGACCATGACAAAGCCGCCAGAGACGCCGATGAAGAGGCCCACACAGACCGTAAGACCTACCGAAGCGCCGACAGTCACGCCAACACCTACCGTGACACGGACGGAGATGCCGACCCCAACTCCCACCGTGACACCAACGGAGATCCCAACTCCGACACCAACACCCACCGTGACGCCAACGGAGATCCCAACTCCGACACCAACGGAGACGCCGACACCGACCACCAATACAACACCGGATGAGAACGGGGACGAGAACGGAACAGATGAGAATGGCGTCGACGGCAACGAGACCGGCGGTAACGGAGGAGATGAGAACAATAGTGACAACAACGAGAGCAATCCCGGCAGCAGCGGGTCGCTCTCCGGAACGGTCTGGTACGACCTGGACGGCGACGGCATCCTTGATCCCGGTGAGCCGGGCATCCCCGGCATCGGGGTCAGGCTGATTGGAAAACGGACCATGCTTGACCATGCCGTCACCGGCCCGGACGGGTCATATCGGTTTGAGACGATCCCCACCGGAGACTACGCCGGTGCGGAGTTTCTTCTCCCGAACGGCTATTCATGCACCATCCCGGGTCTGGGCAGCGATGCCAGCCCGGCCGGCGAGGGGGTGGCATTCGCCCAAGGCGGGGCGGGACGATGGATCCTGAACGCAGGGTTTGTCGGGGGCTACCAGCCCCAAACCCCCTCGGCCGCCTACGGGTGGGTGCTCGGAACGACCTGGAACGACGGCGACCAGGATGGCATCATGAATGAACACCACGGCTTAACCGATATCGAGGTCCGCCTCATGGATGCAGGCGGGAATGTGGTGGCATCGACCCGCACGGGTCATCATGACGATTACACGTCGCTGTATCTCTTCGGCCCCCTCCCGCCCGGGGAGTATTCGTTGATATTCACCGCGCCGGACGACTACATCTTCACGGAGCCCGGGCAGGATAGTCACGCCGACCCAGAGACCGGGATGACGGCACCGTTTACGGTCGGCGAGGGGGAGATAGTTGTCAGGGATGCGGGGCTGATCCCCGCACCTGCTGCAGGGATCGGGGTCGGACCCGTTGCCCATCCGCTTGAAGGACAGATCTACGATGCCGCTGATGTGGAGGCGGCGGATGAGATGGGGCGACTACCGCCGACTGAAGTTGGGGCATAGACCCGCGGGGCTTGGAATGCTCCATAAAAACAAGCAGCATCCCGCGCCGGAGCTCTGACCCGGCACCCCATTGGTCGTCGCCTTAGGGCGAGAGAGCTGGACGACACCCCGGCAAATAAGAGACATTCACCTAAAAAACCCTATTCTCCGCAACTTGCGGCTGCAGAGACCAGAACACTCCAATTCTAACGGGGTCCCGCAACCCCTGACCCATAAAAACATTATTATATTATAAAAGCAATTCAGAGCCAGAACCCCTGGCAGGCGAAGTACCGGGGAAAATTTCGATTCATCCTGCTGCCGTCAGACGGCCAGGCGAGTGCTGCAGCCTTCCATAGGGGTTATGTGCCCGGGAGCGCATGAAAGACGCATCCCGGAATGAAGGTGAACCGATTGAGAGGCGCTAGCATTCTAATAGCCATCATCGTATCAGCGTTCGTCTTAGGTTCGATCGCAAACGCAACGGCCCATACCCCATCGGGGCCGGATGCAGGAGAGGCAAAAACCAGCGGTACGATAGGAGGAACGATCTTTTTTGATGCCAACGCAAACGGCGTGCAGGACCCCGGGGAGCGGGGTATGAGCGGCGTTGCCGTCCACCTCAGGGACGCCGCGGGCGAGAGGATCGCGACGGCGGAGACGTTCTCCCACGCATGTGAAGGGCTCTACATCTTCAGCGGCGTTCTTCCCGGGAACTACACCGTCGAGGTCGTTCTACCGGAGGGATACGCCTTCACCCTCCCAGGCCGGGGCGCCCCGGGAGAGACGGCGAGCACCATCGACCCGATCAGCGGGAGATCCACCGGCATCGACCTGACTCCCGAGGTTATCCAGACGATGGACCTCGTCGTCAGGGACGCCGGGCTCGTGCCGGCCGAAGGCTGACGGAGCCGGAAACAACACTCATTTTTTTGAGCACATTACCGGTGCTTCTCGACGTGCTGCCGAAGCATCGTGCCGGGTTGCCAGCGATCGGCGATCTCGAGCGCCTTCGCGCGCAGGGCCGCGTGCTCTGCGATGCAGGTCTCCGGCGGGGCGGCCTTCCTGAGAATGGCGGAGGTGTTCTCGGTTATCTGGATGAGTTCGGTAGCAATCACGGCGTTGAGCCAGACAAGGTCGCGGAGCATCTCTTTGAGTTCTTCATCCTGTTGCATGAGTGAATGGTAGGAAGCGCTCCCACATCAATCTCCCCCGAAAAAATGTTCACAATACTTATCGCAACTGACTTTCAAAGCCTCTTGGAGACAGGTGTGGTCACGTGGGCTACATAGATGAGATAAAGCGGATCGGAAGGGACGCAAACCCCTTCTTCAAACTGATGGGTATCGAGGTGGATGAGTTCGGCGACGGGCGCGCCCGCTTGAGCATGGAGGTCCGGCCGGATATGCTCAACGGCGCCGGGTGGCTCCAGGGAGGGGTCTACGTGGCGCTCGCGGACGAGGCGATCGCGCTTGCGCTCTACACGCTCCTTGACGAGAACGAGAGGATCGCAACGATTGACGAGCACACCAGTTTCATAAAAGGGGTCAATGCCGGAAGGATCGTCGCCACCGGAAGAGTCATCCGGAAGGGCCGCAGGGTGGCGTTTGCAGACGGGGAGGTCCGGAGCGCGGCAGACGATACACTTCTTACACGTACATCAACATCGTTTGCTGTCATAGGCCCATAACGGCGCTATTGACGCCCGATCGAGACCGCCATCGCGCCGGCAGGGATTCCCCCGGGAATCCCGAACAATACATTCTCAATACAAAAGATCACATAATGAGATAGAGACTCTGGAACAACCGGAGGGGAACGAGAGTTTGAAGTATATCATCGTAACCGGCGGCGTCATGAGCGGGCTCGGGAAAGGCATCACCACCGCATCCATCGGCCGCCTCTTAAAAAACCGCGGCTATCAGGTGACGGCGGTGAAGATCGACCCGTACCTGAATATCGATGCTGGTACCATGAACCCCGCCCAGCACGGTGAGGTCTTCGTCCTCTCCGATGGTGGGGAAGTCGACCTTGACCTCGGTAACTACGAGCGATTCCTGGATATCAACCTCAAATCGATCCACAACATCACAACGGGCAAGGTTTACCGGAACGTCATCGATAAAGAGCGGCGCGGGGACTTCCTCGGCGCGACCGTCCAGATCATTCCCCACATCACCGACGAGATCAAGCACTGCATCCGCCGTGCGGCGATGGAGGAGATCAACGGCGGAAAGAGAGCTGAGATCTGCCTGGTAGAGGTCGGCGGGACTGTCGGCGACATCGAGAGCATGCCGTTCCTCGAAGCAATCCGTCAGATGCACGGGGAACTGGCACCGGAGGATATGATCCTGGTCCATGTCACCCTGGTCCCGATGGACACCATGGGCGACTTCAAGACCAAGCCGACACAGCACTCGGTCAAAGCGCTCCGGGAACTCGGATTGCAGCCCGACATCATCGTTGCGCGGAGCAGAGAGGTGATCGGGCCGCAGACGAAGAAGAAGATCTCCGCCTTCACCGACGTCCCGGTAAAGGCCGTGGTCGCCGCAAAGGACGTTCCCGACATCTACCAGATCCCGATGGAACTGGAAAAAGAGGGTCTTGCGGACGTCATCTGCAATTACCTCCAGATCGAGAACCGGGAACCGGACCCCGCGTGGTACCGGGTCGTCTCGCAGGAGTACACGAACCGGGTGACCGTCGCCATCGTCAGCAAGTACGGGATCGAGGATGTCTACATGTCCATCAAAGAGTCGCTCAAACATGCCGGAAGAGCGCTCTCTACCGAAGTGAACATACGCTGGCTTGATGCAGAGACGTGTGACATCCACGATCTCGTCGACGTCGATGGCATCCTGATCCCGGGAGGATTCGGCAAACGCGGAATTGAAGGCAAGATCAGGGCGATCCAGTACGCTCGCGAGAACAAAAAACCCTTTCTCGGCCTCTGCCTGGGGTTCCAGCTCTCGGTGATCGAGTACGCCCGGCACGTCGCTGGGATTTCAGACGCCACAAGCGAAGAGATGGGAGAGGGGACGCATGTCATCGCCCTCCTCCCCGAACAGGAAGGAGTCCAGGACCTCGGGGGCACGATGCGCCTCGGGGACTCGGAGATCGTCCTCAAGGAAGGGACGAAGGTGGCTGCTCTCTACGGCAGGACCAGAATCGTAGAACGGCACCGTCACCGCTACGAGGTGAACCCGGAGTTCATCGCCGACCTTGAGGCCGCCGGCCTCATCTTCTCGGGCTTCTCCGGATCGAGGATGGAAGTCTGCGAGCTCCCGGACCACCCCTTCTACCTCGCGACACAGTTCCACCCCGAGTTCAAGTCAAGCCCGACAAATCCCTCCCCACCCTACATAGGGTTTGTAGAGGCATGCAAGAAGAACAAATTATCCCCAAAAAACAGGTGAAGTAATAGAATGGTAGATGTCTCAAAGTTTATCGACCAGGCAGTCCAGCAGATCCGCGACGCTGCCGGGGAGAAGAAGGTTGTCATGGCACTCTCCGGCGGAGTGGACTCCTCGGTCTGTGCGGCGCTCGCCACCCGTGCGATAGGCGACCGACTCATCCCGATATATGTAGATACCGGCCTCATGCGCAAAGGAGAGACCGATCGCATCCGGTCCCTCTTTGCCGACACAAACCTCCGCGTCGTGGATGCGGCGGATGAGTTCTTTGAGGCCCTTGCGGGCATCACCGATCCCGAAGAGAAGCGCAAGGCTATCGGCGCAAAGTTCATCAGAATCTTCGAGCGGGAGGCTAAACGGACCGGTGCGACGATGCTCCTCCAGGGAACAATCTATCCCGACCGCATCGAGAGCGAAGGGGGCATAAAAAGCCACCACAACGTCGGCGGCATGCCCCTCGATATCGAATTCGAAGGCGTCATCGAGCCGCTCGCCGATCTCTACAAGGATGAGGTCCGTGAGGTCGCCGGCGGGCTCGGGCTTCCGAAGGAGATCCAGCACCGGATGCCATTCCCGGGACCCGGGCTTGCGGTCCGGGTACTCGGTGAGGTGACAAAGGAGAAGATCGCGATCGTCCGTGAGGCGAACGCCATCGTTGAGGAGTGCCTGGTGGAGGAGTTCCACCCCTGGCAGTGTTTCGCGGCCCTCATTGGGCTTGGAACGGGGGTCAAGGGAGATGTCCGGCTGCACGGCTGGATCGTCGCCATCCGGGCCGTCCAGTCACGGGACGGGATGACCGCCGACCCGTTGCAACTCCCCTATGAGACGCTCTCGCGAATGGCAACCCGGATCACCGCCGAGATCCCCGGGGTTGCCCGGGTCGTCTACGACGTCACCCCCAAACCCCCGGCGACGATCGAGTATGAGTGAGAATATGGCAGAAGATTCACGCGCGCTTGATGCACGCTACTATATGCCCGCGTTCGGCCGGACGATGAAGATCGTCCGCGGCTCGGGCTCACGCGTCTGGGATGATCAGGGGCGGGAGTACATCGATTGTGTGGCAGGTATTGCGGTCTGCAGCACCGGCCACTGCCACCCGAAGGTGGTCGAGGCAATCTGCAACCAGGCCAAAGAGTTGATCCACTGCTCGAACCTCTACTACGTCCCGAACCAGGCGGAACTCGCAAAAAAACTTGTGGAAATTACGGGACTGTCCAAGGCGTTCTTCTCGAACTCCGGGACGGAGGCGAACGAGGGCGCGATCAAACTGGCCCGCGTGCGGACAGGGAGGAAGAAGTTCGTCGCGTTCAACCACGGGTTCCACGGCAGGACCTGCGGGGCGCTTGCGGTCACGCACAAGCCCGCGATCCGGGAGCCGTTCGAGCCGCTCTCACCCCCCTGCACCTTCGTCGACTACGGCGACCTCGACGCCCTTGCAGATGCGGTCGACAAGGATACCGCCGGGGTCTTCGTCGAGCCGATCCAGGGCGAGGCCGGGGTGCTGATCCCGCCGGAAGGGTTCTTCCGGGGCGTCCGGGAGATCTGCGACGATACCGGCGCGCTGATGATCGTCGATGAGGTGCAGACCGGGATGGGCAGGACAGGGAAGTGGCTTGCGATCCAGCACACCGGCGTCCTCCCCGACATCGTCACGCTCGCGAAGGGGCTTGCGAGCGGGTTCCCCATCGGGGCGCTCGTCGCCCGCGAGGGGCTCGAGTTCAAACGGAGCGAGCACGGCAGCACCTTTGCCGGAGGACCGCTCGCCTGTGCGGCAGCCCTCGCGACGATTGAGGTCATCGAGGAGATCCTCCCCGATATCCCACGCAAGGGCGAGCTCTTCATGAAGGGGCTCTCCCGCCACAACCCCCGCGGCCGCGGCCTGATGATCGGGATCTCCGTCGGCGAGCGGTGCCCGGAGGTCCAGCAGACCTGCGCCGAGAACGGGGTGCTTGTCAACTGCGCCGCCGACGGTAACCTCCGACTGGTTCCACCGCTCGTGATCACCGACGAAGAGATCGAGACCGCTCTCGGTGTCATCAATGCGGCGCTTGATTAGAGCGTGCTACACGGGTGCGGGCGGTTACTCATACGCCAAAAAGGCGGATGATGTCGCACGGGAGTACGGCTTCGATCGGGTCGCCCATCTTGCGAGCAACGAGAACCCTTGGCCCCCCTCTCCCGCCGCGATCGAGGCGGCGGCAGACGCCCTCCGGACGGCAAACCGCTACCCGGACGAGCGGGCGTCTGCCCTGATCGAGGCTCTCCGCCGCTACCACGGCGACTACCGGTTCGTAACCGGCTCGGGCATGGACGGGGTCATTGAGACGGTGATCCGGACGGTCGTCGAGCCCGGCGAGAGCGTGGTTGTCTCGACCCCGACCTTCTCTTTTTACGGGATTGCGGCCGCAGCACACGGCGCACGGGTCACGAGCGTCCCCCGCCGCGAGGACTTCTCGGTCGACCCGGCGACCTTCATCGAGGCATGCCGGGGGGCAAAGCTTGCCTTCCTCTGCTCACCGAACAACCCCACGGGGAACTCCGTCCCGCCGGAGGTTGTCGAGGAGATCCTCGAGGAGATGGACGGGCTGCTCTTCCTCGACAACGCCTACGTCGATTTTGCCGACCTCGACTACCGGCCGCTGATGCACCGTCATGAGAACCTGATTCTTGGGCGGACTATGTCGAAACTCTTCGCCCTTGCCGGGTTCCGGGTCGGCTACGCCTTCGTCCCGGAGTGGCTGGAGCCGTTCTACCAGAAGGCAGCAACGCCATTTGCGTTGAACTCGGTCTCGATGGCGGCGGCCATCGGAGCGCTCGGGGATCTCGACCGGATGCAGAAGATCCGCGACCACGTGCGAATATGGCGGCGGCGGTTCCTTGAAGAGATACCGTTTAGGGTATATCCATCCGACGCAAACTTCGTCATGATCGACGTCACACCCCACACCGGTGATGAGGTGACGGAACGCCTTGCAGCAAGGGGCGTCCTCGTCCGATCCTGCACCAGTTTCCCGGGGCTCGGCAACCATTATATCAGAGTCAGCATTGGTGAAGACTGGGAGAACGCCCAATTCCTCGAGGCGATAAAGGACATATGATGATCGGCATCACCGGCACGCCGGGAACAGGAAAGACGTCCGTCGCAGTCGAACTCGAACGGCGAGGTCACCGGGTCGTCCACCTGAAGGATACGGTGCAGCCTTACATTATTGAGGAGGACTGCGACCGCCAGACGATGGTGGTGGACGTCGACCGGTGGGTCGATGAGTTCGAACCCTTCGACGGGATCATTGAGGGACATCTCGCGCACCTTCTCCCCTGCGACCGGGTGGTGGTGCTCCGGTGCCGTCCGGATATCCTCGCCGAGCGCCTCGCCCCGAGAGACTACCCTCAAGAGAAGGTTGCGGAGAACGCCGAGGCGGAGGCGCTCGACGTCATCCTGATCGAGACGCTCGAGGAGCACCCGGACGATCAGATCCTTGAGGTGGACACAACCTATCTCTCCGTTCATGAATGCGCGGATCGGATAGAACAGTTCATCCGGGGAGAGGTGCCGCCGTCGTACGGCTCCATCGACTGGACCGATTACCTGGAGATAGGCAGATGACGCTCGACCAGTTCCGACCGCAGGTGCAGTGGATCGTTCAGCCCGTAGTAAACCAGGTCCGAAAGATCGGGATCACCCCGAACGGGCTCACGATCGCATCGCTCTTTGTATCGGCACTGGCGGGAATTGCGTTCTATGCCGGCGGCGTTGTCCTCGGTACCATCATGGTCGCACTCAACGCCGTCTGCGACGCGCTCGACGGAGCGCTTGCCCGGGAGATGGGGGTTGCGGGACTCCGCGGCGACTTCCTCGATCACGTCATCGATCGCTACGCCGACATATTCATCATCACCGGGATCTTCGCGGGCGGCGCCGCTTCCTGGCCGATCGGTGTCTTTGCGCTGACCGGCGTCCTGATGTCCTCATACCTCGGCACCCAGGCGCAGGCCGTTGGAATTGGGAGGTACTACGGGGGTATCCTCGGCCGGGCGGACAGGCTCGTGCTGATCATCATCGCGGGCGTTCTCACGGTGCTGATCCCGGGGGAGATCTACGGCCTGAACTATCTCGGCTGGCTTCTTGTTATATTCGGCATCCTCGGACATTACACCGCCATCCAGCGGTTCGCGCACGTCTGGCGGCAGATAGAGAAGCACTGAAGTTCGATGGGGAGCAGCGACCACGCTCTCGAGCGCGATTGGTCCTCTGCGACCTCGATGCGATACCTTCAATTGCGCGGACGCCCTCTGCCTCGAACGAAAGTACACCCTATGGATTGAGGATATAAACTCCATAGGTGAGGTAGGTCGCAAAGGTCACCCAGATGAGGTAGGGGATGAGCAGCACCGCCGCGGGTACCGATACCCGGTAAAAGGCCGCGACCGTCATCAGGATGGCGACCCAGAGGAGCACGATCTCGATGAGAGCAAAGAGCGGTGCCTGCAGTCCGAAGAAGAGATACGACCAGAGGACGTTCAAAACCAGCTGGACGGCAAAGATCGCCATAGCAACCTTCACGCCCTTCTTGCTCCACCCCTTGCTCCAGACAAGGTAGAGCGCAATGCCCATGAGGATGTAGAGCACCGTCCAGACGGGGCCAAAGACCCACGCAGGAGGGTTTAGATCGGGCTTTGCAAGCCCTGCATACCACGTCGGGACAGCCGGCGTCGTGAAGAGAGACCCGATGAGCGCCGCAATCAGGCAGACCCCTATCGCCACCAGAAGCTGAACGAACCGGATGTATGCTGGTGCCACGAAGCCAAGGATGGGCATCGTGGCCCTTAAATCTTTTGATATCAATCCGGGAGCCGATCACTGCCTCAGCAAAAGGCCGACAATACGCCTGTTTCACTCACACTCATCATCAGGGTCCTCATCATCCCCGTCGGGCCAGGAGGGGAGGACCTCACGGAGAGTGAACCGAAACGCCGCACCGGCATCCAGCCGCCCCGCGATCCGGTCCTCCACCCAGATTCTCCCGCCGTAGCGCTCGATGAGGGTGCGAACGATATACAGACCAAGCCCGTCACCGCAACCCTCGGCCCATCCGCGCTCGAACCGGTGAAAGATCGCCTCCTTCAGTCCGTCGGAAATACCCGGCCCGGTATCCTCGACCGATACCAGCACATTCTCGCCATCGTACTCCTCCACCCGTATGGTGATCATGACCTCAGGACCGCCGAGCCTCGCGGCGTTTCGGATGAGGTTTGAGAAGACTTCAGGGAGAAGGCCGTCAGCCCAGACTTTGCAGGAAGTGCCCTCATACTCAATCGCAACATCCGGGAAGGCAGCAATCTCTCCCCTGATGATGGCGTCAAGGTCGAATTCGCCTAGATCTGGGGGATCATGATGGATGCGCCGAATCGTCGAGACATTCCCGATAATCTCAGCACTCTTACGAATGCTGCTCCTGATCTTCTTTGCGTACAGCCCGGCCTCCCCCTCCAGCATCTCAATGAGGAGATCCGTATAGAGGCTCGAGACATTCTCGGCGTTCTTGATGTCGTGCGTCAGGATGTCGAGGTAGAGGTTCGCCTCCCGGTTCGCCGCCTCGAGTCTCTTATGGAGCATTGCTTTCAGGATGCCCGACCCGATCTCTTTCCCTATCGTCTCAAGGAGCGCCCTCTCCTCACGGGAGAAGGATTCTTTTGTTCTGCTCCCGACATAGACCGCCCCCACAACGACCGACTCTGCGATGAGGGGGATACAGGCAAGCGACGAGACCTCGAGCTCCTCGAGTATGCTTGCTTCGATTGAGTTGAGATCACCCCGTCGCTCGATATACCGGGGCTGGCCGGCAACGAAGATGAAGTTGAACGGCCAGTGATGGACCTTGATCACACGGTTCCGGGATACGCTGGATGAGGGCATCCCTCTCTGGCAGTGCAAGAGGGCCCGCTTTCGCTCGGCATCGAGCATATAGACGATCCCAAGGTGCAGCCCCATCAGGTCAAGCGTCTTCTCAAGAGACTCCTCCAGAAGTTCGGCAAGAGAAAGGGAGGTCGCCGTAACACTGATTACCTGGTTAAGCACCATGAGCTGCTCGTTTCGGATCCGGATCTCCTCATTCACCCGCTTGCGCTCGGTGATATCCACCACAGCGGCAAGGGTGCCTTTGAATACGCCCGCATCGTCCACAAGCGGTGACGTGATCATCAGCGCCGTGATCCGCTCGCCGTTACTCCTGACAAACTCACACTCATACTCCTCCCGAATGCCGGCTTTCTGGCGGTTCAGGTGGTCGGATATTCTGGCGCGGCAGGAAGGTGAGACAAATGCGTAGATGGATCTGCCGACCATCTCTTCCGGTGAGTACCCGAGCATCTCCGCCATCCGTGGGTTGACAAACGACGTGCAGGCATCCGGGTCAAGCACCCATATCCCCTCGCTGAGACTCTCGACGACAAGCCGGTACTTCTGTTCGCTCTGCCTGAGCGCTTCTTCAACGCGCTTTCTCCGGGTGATGTCGAGGACTCCGGCAAGACAGCCGCCAAAGACTCCGGATGCATCGATGATCGGGGACGTGACCACAAGAGCGTGGACGCGCTCGCCGTCGCTGCGGAGCAGGTCCAGTTCGAACTCCTGCCTCTCGTCGGTTTGACGGCAAAACGGATTTACTTGAGCTTCAATAAACCCGGCAATCGGCGACCCGACCAGGCGTTCGGCAGGGCACCCAAGGATCTCCCCCATGCGCGGGTTTGCAAAGGTGATGAGGCCCGCCGCGTCCACGGAGAGAACACCTTCGTTGAGATTCTCGACCAGTCTCCGGTACATCGCCTCTGAGCGGCGGAGCGCGAGTTCCATCCGCTTCCGCTCCTGCGCATACCTGACGGCCCGGGAGAAGAGTTCCGCATCAGTCTTTCCTTTGACCAGATAATCCTGCGCGCCGCACTCCATAGCACGGAGGACGGCAGGGTCATCTCCAGCCGCGGCAAGCACGATTACCGGGATTTCCGGCGCTACTTCCCGCAGATGGTCGAAGGCCGTCGCTTCCGGGTCCCCCAGATGATCGAGGTCGAGGAGCACCACATCGGTTCCACCCCCCGAAACCGCAGTAAGCCCGTCCTCCGAGCGCTCGCAGTGGATCAACTCAACCTCACGCCCGAACTCGCGGAGAATCTCCCGGAGATTATCGGGACTCTTCCCGATCAGCAGCACGCTTAAGGGTTCACTCATGGTCTCACTCGCATCCAGGCCCGGTACCCGCACGTATCGGCGCAAACGCATCTGTTCCGGCCGAGAAAGGCTAACCGCCGCGCGCGGCCATGCCCGCGACCGGGTATTCATTAACTTGTAGTACCTCCTCTGGGAGATTTATACCTCATTCTTTGGGTGTGCCGGGTCAGGACCGATGCCGCGGTTTGGGGGACGGCGGTATCGTGTGCGGCCGGCGGGGCCCGGCGTTCTCCGGCGGCTATGGAGAAGGAGACCGCGGCCTGAGCGACGTCTGGCGCCTTAAGACCGCAGGATCGAACGACCGGAACCCCACGCACACCTACACCACACCGGGCACCTACACGGTAACCCTGCAGGTATACAACAACGGCGGCTACAACGCCACGCGAATGAACATCACAGTCACGGATCCGGTCCCCCCAACGGCTAGTTTCACCGCCAACCAGACCTCCGGCACCGCCCCACTTGCCGTGCAGTTCAACGACACCTCCACCGGATCGCCGATCGTCTGGAACAGGTCCTTCGGGGACGGTACGTGGTACAACACCACGGACGCGGCGGAGAGGAACGTCACGCACACTTACGCCGCCGCCGGGAATTACACGGTCAGCCTGACGGTCAGCAATGCGGCGGGGAGCAACACGAGCACCAGGACCGACTACATCTGGGTCTCCGCCGCACCCACGCCGACCCCGACCAGCCAGCCGAGCCACGGTGGTGGTGGCGGCAAGACGGGCGGGCCGGACGGCTACAACGTGGGCGGCGACTCGGCCGTGAGCAAGGTCAATGTCACCGGCACGGGGCTCTCCAGGCTGATCGTCACCGGTTGGGCGCAGTCCTCCCCGGGCTCCGGGATCCCCCCGGTGCCGGGCATCCCGTACCAGTACATCAACCTGGTGCCGGCCCGGTTCGAGACGATCACCGGGGCGACGATCACCTTCACCGTCCCGGTCGCGTGGCTCGATGAGCACAACCTCACCGCAGAGGAGATGGTGATGTACCGCTACAACGGCACGGCGTGGGAGGCGCTCCCGACGACGGTCGTGGAAATCACCGGGACATCGGCCACCTTCACGGCGACGAGTCCCGGGTTCGGGCTCTCTGCGATCACGGGGATCAAGCAGCCCGAGGAGCCCGCAACTACCCCGACAGCGACGGCAGAACCCACCGCGACGCAGACCACGGCCGCTCCGGCCGGCGAGCCGGCGCCCGAGATCCCGCTCGGGACCTTCGCCCTTATCGGTTTGTTGATCCTGGTGCTTGCCGCCGGAGGCCATCTGGTCCGCCGCTGGTGGAGGCGGCGGCAGAACCCGGGACTCTCCCGGGATTACGATTGAGACGGCTCAAAAACTCGTCTACTTTTTTTTGGAAAATAGAGACGGTTACTTCTTCCTCGCCCGCAGCCGCGCGATCTCCTCTCCGCCCGGGACCTTCACCACGAACGTTCCGTGGCAGGGTTTGGTGTAGGGGAAGATGAGGTGCTCGCCCTCCACGCCGATATAGAGCGGCGGGACGCCGATGATGTGGACGTCGAATATCTTATAGCCCGGCTCGACCTCGTGGTATTCTTTGACGTTCTTCTTGATATACTCCCGCGCCTCCTTGAATGAGGACTGGGAGAGGATGATCTCGGGTTTCAGTGCTTCGAGACAGCCGCCCATTGCTGCATCACCTCGTCAAGTCTCCGCTTCAGCGGCATGGGGTTGTGCACGGCCTTCGCCGCGACGATCTCGCAGGGGAACTCGATCTCGCCGGCGAGATCGTCGGCGTGCTCCCCGAAGAGAACCGCATACAACCGCGCTGTTGATATGTAGGCCATGGTGCCTGCATACGCAATCCCTGAATCGTTGTGGATGAAGACGAAGCAGAGGTCGAAATCTCGCTCTTTTTCCGTGATCGCATCGATAGTATCGTCAAGATCGGCCATCTCCGAGATGTAATACCGGCCCGGGTCGGCCACCTCCATTAACTTCCGCGCAGCCGTCGTTCCGGCAATCACCGGCCGGATACCCTGCTGGTTCAGCGCATGCGCGAGATAGAGCGCCATGCTCGTCTGGACGGGCACCTGCGGGCACCCGAGCAGGATGAGTGCAGTCTTTTCGTTGTTGTCGTTTTCTCTCATGATTAAGCCTTCTTTAGGCGTTCAAAGACGTCAGGCACCCGCTCAGGGTGCGTATAGATGGTGAACCGCTCCCCCCGCGAAAAGCCGATCAATGTGATTCCCGCTCTCTCGGCCGTGAGGATCCCCCGGTCGGTCGAGGCGGCGCGGGAGACGACGATCGGGATGCCCGCATTCGCCGCCTTCGCGACCATCCCAGCCGGTTGCCGGCCTGTGCAGCCGAGGATGCACCTGGACCGGTCAAGCCCCTGGAGGGCCGCATAGCCCACGACCTTATCGACGGTGTTGTGCCTCCCGACATCGCAGGCCCGGGTGATGAGTTCGCCGTCGCAGAAGAGAACCGAGCAGTGGACGCCGCCGGTTCTCCGCCAGACATCCGACTCGATCGCCGCCGTGACCGCGCGGACGCCGTCGGCCGTTATGGTTATGGACGATGCGACGGATCGCGGTTCGCCGACCACGCGGGAGCCACCGGAAGACTCAGTCTCAAGCTGGAACTCCTTTCTCGCCGGGGCGGAGATATAGATATCCTTCCCGTCGACCTCCACCGAATCGACCCTCTCCGCCAGCCCCTCGGTGATGACGAACCCGGCCCCGAGGTCGGCGAGCCGGTCGTAGCTCGCCACCAGGGCCGTGAGGAACTCTCCGTTTAAGAAGAGCCGCACATGGTCCTCGACGATGATGTCATCGTGAACCTCCCGTGCATCTTCACCCGTCACCTGGATCCCGGCGCGGCAGACGATCTGCATCAGGATGTCGCCTCCTGTATCCAGTCTAGGTAAGGCGCGTAACCGCCGATGATGGGGAGGCCGATGATCTCCGGGACTTCATAACTGTGCAGGCCCTTGATCCGCGCAACAAGTGCGTCGAGCAGATCCGACCGGGTCTTGATGATCAGGAGATGCTCGGATTCCTCCTCGACCGCCCCCTCCCACCGGAAGAGAGACCGCACACCGGTGATATTCACGCAGGCTGCCAGGCGTGCATCAATGATTGCCTCTGCTATTGCCTCCGACTCATCTGCGGGGGCCGTACAGAAGACCACAACGTATTCCGGGAGAGCCATGAATTTAACTTCGCATCGCCCGTATTTAACCGTTCGCGGGACGGGAGCCGGAGCACCCACCCTATCCATCTCCCAGGGAGAAAGCCCTCTATGGGTTCGGTAATCGTTGATCGTGGTCCGGAAGGCATGGCTTGCAAGGGCTCAAGTCGTGCACCTTCGCGGCCGGGAGAGCCCCGAGAGCCGCCGCCACCTGCCTTCCCGCGCCATCTCATATGCTGGGTTTGCGCTCCACCGGAGAGTTTGTATCCACCGGAGCGTCGGGTCTGCTACCGTAACTGCATTACCGGCACGGAAAGCACCCCGGGGGCAAGCAAGAAATTAGATAGGGTTCCATGCGAAACCATTCTGGCAATGTACTCAAGACGCATGGATAACCTTCCCCCGTATCTCTTTGCACGCATTGACGAGATGAAAGAGGAGAAACTGCGCCAGGGTGTCGACGTCATCGACCTCGGTGTCGGCGACCCTGACCTCCCAACTCCCCCGCACATCGTGGAGGCGCTCTGTGAGGCAGCCCGCGATCCAAAGAACCATCACTACCCCTCCTACGCGGGTATGCTCGCCTACCGCGAAGCGGTTGCCCAATGGTACCGGGCCCGGTTCGGGGTCGACCTCGACCCGAAGAAAGAGACCCTCGCGCTCATCGGGTCGAAGGAAGGCATCGCTCACATAGCCGAGGCCTTTGTCAACCCCGGAGAATACGTCCTCGCCGCCGACCCCGGTTACCCCGTCTACAAGACCTCCACGCTCTTTGCCGAAGGAAAGGTCTACGAGATGCCTCTTCTCGCGGAGAACAACTTCCTCCCGGTGCTCGAGGATATCCCCGCCGACGTCGTGAAGCAGGCAAGACTGATGTTCATCAACTATCCAAACAACCCCACCGCCGCCACGGCGCCCCTCTCGTTCTTTGAGGAGGTCGTCGAGTTTGCGCGCGAGCACAACATCGTCGTCGTCCACGACAACGCCTACTCCGAGATCACCTTCGACGGCTACCGGGCGCCCTCGTTCCTTGAGGTGGACGGCGCAATGGAGGTGGGCATCGAGATGCATTCGCTCTCAAAGACCTACAACATGACCGGGTGGCGGATCGGGATGGCCTGCGGGAACGCCGATATTGTCGCAGGGCTTGGCCGGGTCAAGACCAACGTCGACTCCGGGGCCTTCGACGCCATCCAGCACGCCGCAATCGCCGCGCTTACCGGCCCCCAGGACTGTGTCGCGAACGCCTGCGCGATCTACCAGGAGCGCAGGGACGCGCTTGTGAAAGGGCTTACCGAGATCGGGCTTGACGTCAAGGCGCCGAAGGCGACCTTCTACGTCTGGGCGCCGGTCGACGACTGCATGGCGTTTGCTGCAAAACTCCTCGACCAGGCCGGGATCGTCGCGACCCCCGGAGTAGGTTTCGGCAAGAACGGCGAAGGATTCGTCCGGTTCGCAATCACCAGGTCGATCGAGCGGATCAACGAGGCGGTCGACCGGATGCGGGGGCTTGACCTGTGATCCTCCCACCCCACCTCTCGGTCAGGGACGGCCACCTCTGGATCGGCGAGCACGATACGGTGGGCCTTGCCGAACGGTTCGGCACCCCGCTCTACGTCACGAGCGAGGACAGGATCCGCGAGAACTTCCAGCGCCTCTCCGGCGCACTCACCGCCCATTACAAAAAGGTCCGCATCCTCTACGCCGCAAAGGCGAACGGCAACCTCGCGGTCTTCAAGACCCTTGCATCGATGGGCGCAGGGGCGGACGTCTTCTCCGCAGGAGAGGTCGCCCTCGCCCTCGCCTCAGGGATGCGGCCAGAGTCGCTCCTCTTCAACGGGAGCTCAAAGACTCCCTCGGACCATGCCCTCGCGGTCGAGAAGGGGATCCGGGTCTCGGTGGACTCGGTCGACGAACTCCGGCAGCTTGACGCCGTAGCGAAAGAGGCGGGAAAGACCGTCGAGATCGC
This sequence comes from Methanoculleus sp. DTU007, assembly GCF_001512385.1. Classification (NCBI taxonomy): domain Archaea; kingdom Methanobacteriati; phylum Methanobacteriota; class Methanomicrobia; order Methanomicrobiales; family Methanomicrobiaceae; genus Methanoculleus; species Methanoculleus sp. DTU007. The sequence goes on from NZ_LFRO01000038.1 coordinate 61,767, forward strand.
CTTCAGGGTCAACCCCGCAATCGATGTCCCAACCCACCCGAAGATCGCAACTGGGCTTGCGACGAGCAAGTTCGGCATTCCGGCCGGGCAGATCCTCGATGCCTACCGCGAGGCGCTCGCGCTTGAGAACGTGAACCCCGTCGGGATCCACTGCCACATCGGCTCGCAGATCCTCGCCGTGGAACCCTTCGCCCGCGAGGTCGAGGTGCTGATCGACGTCGCCCGCGACCTCCTCGATATCGGGGTCGATCCCGCGTTCATCGATATCGGAGGCGGCCTCGGGATCCCCTACCGCCGGGAGACGGACCGGGCCCCGACGCCTGAGGACTACGCGGGAGCGGTGATGCCGGTCTTCCTCCGCGGCATCAAAGAACTCGGGATAGAGCCCGAGTTCTGGGTCGAACCGGGCCGGTGGCTCGTCGCCGACTCAACGATCCTCCTAACAAGGGTCAACTCCACGAAGACCGCTCACAAGACCTTCGCGAACGTCGATGCCGGGTTCAATCTCCTGATCCGGCCGACGATGTATGACTCCTACCACGAGGTCGTGGCGGCGAACAAAGCCGACGCCCCAGCCGTTTCCGAGTACTCCGTCACGGGACCGATCTGCGAGACGGGCGACATCCTCGCGAAAGACCGGATGCTCCCCGAACTTGCAGCAGGCGACATCATCGCGGTGCTCGACGCCGGGGCCTACGGGTTTGCGATGTCGTCCCAGTACAACAGCCGCCCGCGGTGCGCCGAAGTCCTCCTTGCAGGCAAGGAGGCAGCCCTGATGCGCCGTGCCGAGACGATCGAGGACCTGACCGCCACCATGGTGACGGTGCCCTGGCAGGAGTAGGCGCGGAGCGGCAGACGTGAAGTTCCACTACCTTCTGGTCGACGATCTCCTCGGAAAGGAGGAGTTCGAACGACGGGTGGAGGAGAAGGTAGCGGAGTCGGGAGACCTCCTCGACGAACAGACGGCGGCTATGCTGGTCGTAAAAGACCTCGGCCGTTCGCATGTTCGTATACGCGACCTTGCCGGGGCTTCGAGCCTCGCCTGCTTCTTTGGAAAGGTCCTCTCCATCGAGGAGCCCCGGGAATTCGAGCGGCCAGACGGCACGACCGGCCTTGTCGCGAACGTGCTGGTGGGCGATGAGACCGGCAGGGCCAGGCTGACCCTCTGGGACGAGAAGGCCGGTGGGATTGCCGAGATCGGGGTAGGCGACGTCCTTGAGGTCCTCGGCAGGCCGAAGGGGCGCGGGAAGATCCCCGACGTCACCGTCGTTGCGGCCCAGGAGGCGGCGTGCGAGATCACCTGCGATGAGGCGGAGACCTCTGCACCCCAAAGTTCGAGAGAAGATCTCGAAGTGAGGCTCATCGCCCTCGGGAGCCCGCGGGCATTCACGAGGCGCGATGGAACCCCGGGAGAGATGGTCGAAGCGGTGATCGGGAACGAAGAGGGAGTCTTTCGGCTCGTCGTCTGGGCTCCCGCTATTCTAGAGGGGTTCCGTGCGGGGGAGACGGTCGTCATCCGCGGTGCCGCTGTCAAGGATGGGGAGAAGGGAATAGAGTACAGCCTCGGCGAAGCGGGCTCCATCACCCGAACGGAGCGGGAGATCGTCGTCCCGCTGGATACCATCGCCGACGTCGAGGAAGGGGGGGCCTATTCTCTTTCCGGCACGGTTGTGCAGGTGCAGCCCGCCCGCTCATTTGTCACGCGGAGCGGGAGGCAGTCTTTGGTCCGGAACCTGGTCATCGCCGACCGGACCGGGGAGATCCCGGTCGTCATCTGGGGCGAGAAGGCAGAAGAGCATCTGGCAGTCGGTGACACGCTCGAAGTCTACAACGTGAGCGCCCGGAAAGGTCGATACGGCGATCTTGAGGTGCATGTCTCCTGGGGAAGCGCCCTCGTTATCCTTGCTAAAGAAGAGGTGGAGGTGGAGGTCGAAGGGACGATCATCCCAACCCGACAGGGGACGGCTCTCGAGACCGCCGATGCCTGCTACCTCCTTGCCGAGCCCCTGCCGGTCGGATACCTGGTGCGCGCGAGAGGAACCGTTTATCGGGGGGTTATCCAAATAAGCCATCTGGAGAGCATAACTCCCGATCGGGACGCGTTGCAGTCACGCCTGGATCGGCTCAACGAGAAGCCCTGATCCCGATCTTCACTTTCACCCCGCACGGCGAGCGACCTTTATGTCTCACGCTATAGACTCTTAGTGTAACGTAACGGAACACACCATAGAGATCAAGTGAGGATTGAGATGTCAGAGATTGATCTTGAAGATTTGCCCGGCGTCGGGGCGGCCACTGCAGAAAAACTCCGCGAAGCCGGTTACGGGACCGTCGAAAGCGTTGCAACGGCTATCACAGCGGATCTTGCCGAAGCAGCGGAGATCGGTGAGGGGACCGCAAAGAAGTTGATCCTTGCCGCCCGCAAGATGGCGGATATCGGAGGCTTCAAGACGGGCCGGGATATCCTCGACAAGAGAAAGGACGTCCAGAAACTCAAGACGCTGGTTCCCGAGTTCGATGAACTGATCGGCGGGGGTTTCGAGACACAGGCGATAACCGAGGTCTACGGAGAATTTGGGTCTGGAAAGAGCCAGATCGTACACCAGATGGCCGTCAACGTCCAGCTCCCCGAAGAAATCGGAGGGCTGCACGGCGGCGTCGTCTATATCGATACCGAGAACACGTTCCGTCCGGAGCGTATCGAGCAGATGGTCAACGGACTCCCCGAAGAAGCCGATATAGGATCGATTGACGAGGTCCTCGAGCGGATCCACGTCGCCCGGGCACACAGCTCCGACCATCAGATGCTGCTCCTCGATACCGCACGCGAGTTAGCAAACGACCTGCGTAAGTCCGACTACCCGATCAGGCTCTTCGTTATCGACTCCCTGACGTCGCTCTTCCGTTCGGAGTATGCAGGGCGCGGCACCCTCGCCCCCCGGCAGCAGAAGCTGAACCGCCACATGCACGACCTCTTAAAACTGCTCGACGACCACAATGCAGTCGGTCTCGTGACCAACCAGGTGATGTCGAACCCCGGCGTCCTCTTCGGCGACCCCACGAAGCCTATCGGCGGCAACATCGTCGGGCACACTGCAACCTTCCGGATATACTTGCGCAAGAGCAAGGGAGGAAAGCGGGTAGCCCGCCTGGTGGACAGTCCCAACCTCCCCGAAGGCGAAGCGGCATTCGTAGTCGAGCAGGCAGGGCTCAAACCGTGTTAAAGGCGCTTGTCACGGACGTCGACGGCACCATAACCGACAGACGGCGGCGGATCAATACCGCCGCCATCGAGGCCATCCGGACGCTCGTCGATTCCGGGATCACAGTGGTGCTTGCAAGCGGCAACACCGTCTGCTTCATGGACGGGCTCTGCAAGATGATTGGGACGGACGGGACCATCATCGGCGAGAACGGAGGAGTCTATCGGAGGACATTCTCAGGTACGCTCAACATCTCCGGTGACCAGAAAGTCTGTCTTGCTGCGTTTGAAGAACTCAGGGATTATTTTGCCGAGAAGGGTATTGAACTCGAACTTTTTGGCGCGCAGTACCGGTTCGCCGATGTGGCCTTTGCCCGGAACATCGACGCCGATGAAGCGAGGGCGATCATCCGCGACCGTCACCTCCCCGTCCGGGTGCTCGACACCGGGTTTGCGATCCACCTCCAGGTTCTCGGCGTCAACAAGGGAACGGCGCTCCGGGAACTCGCCGGAGAGCTGGGGATTCACCCGGACGAGATGATGGCTATCGGCGACTCGGAGAACGACATCGAGATGCTCAGAGCCGCCGGAGTTGGAGTCGCAGTACGAAATGCCCCGGCACTGACGCAATCGGCGGCAGACTGGGTCTCACAGGGGATGTACGGAGAGGGGTTCGTAGAGGCGGTAAAGAAGTATTATCCCGATCTCTTCAGCAGATAACGGTCGACAACAATATAATCTTTTATATCCTTTACCGCCTCGAACGGAACGAGCATCTTGTCCCCATCCATTCGGTAACCATCAGTCCTGAATGTCTCATCCGGTTTGACGATCAGGTCAATTATCTGCCCGGTATTGAGATCGGCCATGATGTTCTTGAGAGTTCCAATGAGCATGCCATCGTTACTCATTACTCTTTTCTTTGCAAGGGTCCGGCAGAGGGTTTTGCTCATACAGAGTTTGAGGTCTTTTTACTATTTAAACTTTTAAATTTCCCAAATATCCTTTAAATGCGGCGTTCCGGAATTAGAATGAGGGTTGAGAACACCCGGATGAATTCCGGATCGTGCTGGTCATACCCCAAGAAAGACCGGGATTGACGATTGAGGAGGATCTATGCGGATTTCAAGAGGAATATCTGCAAAAAAGCCGCCCAAAGGGTTTGCCCTGGCCGAAAAATAGAAGTTAGAATTGTTTCATTTAACAGTCTCGGCGGCCATCCGAACATCTGTTGCTTTGACTGTCTTTCTGCCTGCATGACCTGCGAGTTTAATCGCCTCTTTTGCGATTCTCGACGCGTACTGCTCCATTAACTTTGCAAGTTCTTCATTGGCATCGGAACTAACTCGCTCCGCGCCGGATTTCTTCACGATTCTCCCAACTGGTGCCAGAGGTATATCAGTCATGATCTTATTCCCCCCTTTTCATTGAGCTCTGTTCATTGTACTCTCAAACAGAGCTCGTTTTACAGAAGCACCATAGGTATTCTCATATAAATACTTATCCGTCAGCAGAGGGGTTGAAGTGACAAATTCAGAACGGGGAGGGTATCAAAGTGAGGGAAAGACCCGAATAATATCGGTCTGAGTAACGATCCCAACGGGCTTACCATCCTCGACTACAATCAATCTCCCAATCTCTCGTTCTTTGAATCGTCTAACGAGTTCGTAGAGTCGGATTGATGACGGCACCATCACCACATCGGGGGTCATAATCTGTGCAACGGGCGCATCCATACTCAACCCTTCGTCCAGAGCGCGAGCGATATCGCTCAGCGTCACGATGCCCGCAAGATCGCCATTATCCCCAATCACCGGGGCACCGTGGATACGGTGGAGATTAAAGAGGTGAACTGCGTCACGAAGGGTGGCGGAGACCGGCAGGGTCAGAAGCGGTGTGCTCATGTAGTGCTTGATCGCCTGTTTCGGAAGGGATATCATCTCCGCGACGCTGATAAGAAGCGCCTGCAGGTTTTCATCCATTCCATAGACCTCACCCCGGACAAGGAGTTTATTCACCGGTGTGGGCCCGATAGAGACCATATCCCCGACACGGAAGAGTTTCACGCTCCCGATGATCCGGACCATCGCGTGGCAGAGGTCCGGATGGCAGAGAGTGGTGAAATCGAGCTCAGCGACCCGGACACCCTTCACCTTCTCACCGTCGCGAAAGATCGGCACCTCGGACTGGTGCTCGAGGTCTCCCAGATGCAGTTCCTTGTATGCACGTGCAGTCGGGCTGTAACCGCCTTTGGGGCCGGGCACGCCGTCGACAAGCCCCAATGCTTTTAATGCCTGCATCTGGTTGCGAACAGTACCGGGGTTGCGCTTCAGTACATCCGCGATCTCCTCACCTTTTATAGAGTGGGAGGACTGATGATATAGAGTAATTAAAGTAATCAAGATGTCCTTCTGAATCGGAGAGAGATCCATAGTTATCAGTCATAATATGTTGTTTAAATACATTAGGTTGTGCTTGCAGTGGAATTCGAAACTATCCCGACCGTTCCGACAGCGGACGAAGTGCTCGACCGCAGTCTTCGCAGGGCAGCTGCCAAGAAGAAACTGAAGACAAATGTCGATAGAGCAAACGAGGAGTTTGTGAGAGCGGTCGCGAGCGCCATCCACGATAAGTTGAAGAGCGTGGTCAGTTCGTTTCCGAGTTTCGAGCGCCTCCCTCCCTTCTACCGCGAGGTGGCCGATATCCTCATCTCCCTCGACCGGATTAAAAAGTCCCTCGGCGCCGTCTCCTGGGCGGCCGACCAGGCCAGGACCGTCGGCTCCGGTTATGCCCGCAGTATGCGGTCAGGAGGGGAGACTGACCGGAAACGGCGGCAGGCCGTTGCCCGCATCGCCTCCATCGTCCATCAGGTGGAAGATGACCTCATATTCTTAAACGAAGCCCGAAACATCCTGCGCAAACTCCCGCACGTGAGCGAAGATGAGTTCACCATCGTGGTGGCAGGGTTTCCGAACGTCGGGAAATCCTCGTTCATCAGGCTTGTCTCCACGGCGGAGCCAGAGATTGCGGCATATCCCTTCACCACCAAGGGGATCATCGTTGGCCACCGCGATATCGGGAGACACGAACGAATCCAGTTCATCGATACGCCCGGAGTCCTCGAGCGCCCGGCGGAGGAGAGGAACCCCATCGAGCGGCAAGCGGTGAGCGCCATCATCAACACGGCCGATCTCGTCCTCTTCATCATTGATACAAGCGAACACTGCGGATACTCGATAGAGAACCAGGTCCGACTCTTGGACGAGATCCGCCGGCTTGTCGAGGTTCCGATTCTCACGGTCGTAAACAAGGCGGATATCCGCGCAATCGAAGGATACCCGACGATGTCCACCCTCACCGGCAAGGGGGTGGACGAGGTCCTCGACCTCTTGCTCACATACCGAAAGGAATCCAAGAAAGCGAGCCCGCGAGGACCGCTCCAATCAGAAAACCAGCAATAGCACCGCCGTTTAGCGGCGGCAGCCCCGCCTGGGGTTTGCCCTTGTTGACGAAGAAGAGCAGCACGGCAAGGCCGGCGAGCGAGCCCGCCATCGCGCCGATCGTCGGGGCGGAGAGGATCCAGAGGACCGGGGGGGCGCCTGCAAACGTATGCGAGGACGCGACGAGGATGGAGGGCATGATGAGGTCGCCCATCCCCATGAGATACGCGCCGCGCTCTTCCCCTTCCGTCATAGTGAGGCCCTCCCGCCGGAACGAGTAGTCCGCTCTCTTCGGGACCACGACCATGATGGGCGCTTTTGTCTTGAGGACGCCTTCGGCAAGCGTAATCATATGCTTTGTCCGATAGACCGATACGGCATCGTAGACCGCGAGCAACACGAGCAGCACGAGCACCGGTAGAATTGCGAGAGATATCCCGAATATGGAAGCTACGCCCGCGGATATCAGGACGCCAAGAATATCGATGACGTACCATTCAGGGTAGAAGTAGAGGAGCGCCGTCGCGGCTCCTGCGCCGACGAGCGCGACAATAGCCGCAGCATCAGTGGTCCCGAGCACGAGGAGGGAGAGTGACGAAAAGATGTAGAGGAAGGTCATAAAGAGCGCAAAACCGACGATGACGGCAATGAAGCGCTGCCCTCCAAACCGCATCAGGAGGAGCAGAAAGAGTGTGAATACAAGCAGTATCCCTATGAAAAACAGGGGATTTGCGACCGACTCTGGGTCTTCGAACGCCACAAGCCCTGCCGCCTGCATGGGCATGACGAGTACGATAGCAAGGATCTGGACGGCAAGGAGCATGATGGGCATCCCGAGAATTGGCAGCCAGTCGCGTATCTTCATAACAGGACTCCATTCACTTTAGGTAGGTTAATTAATGCATCCTCATCACTTTAAAATATGGAGATTCGCGAACTCATCATCGACATTGTTCTCACTATCGTGATGGTGATCTCGACCGTTGTGCTGGTCATGCGGTTCTGGCAGGATCTGACGATAGCGATTGCCGCAACGTTCATGATGCTCTCCCTTGGAGGGTTGCTCATCTCGCTCGGTATGAAGATTGTGAGCCTTGAAGAGAGTATCACACAGCGGGAGCGCACCATACGGGTGAATATGGAAGAGATGGGGAAGACGATGACGGCCAAATACGAGAATACCGTGAGCCACATCGAAGAGATCGTCGACGGGCTCTCCCGGCGGATGTACCGGTAATACGGATCGCCACCTTAATGGCCTCTTCCCTTCTCATGAGTAAGGTATCATGGGCGTTGCTATCCGCGATATCCTGGCAGACTGTAAAGAGACGCTGACGTGGGATGAACTCTCCGGCACTGCGGCAGTGGATGCGCACAACGCGCTTTATCAGTTCCTCTCGATCATCCGGCAGCCCGACGGGACTCCGTTAATGAATGATGCAGGAGAGATCACATCGCATCTCTCCGGTATCCTCTTTCGAACGGTCAACTTCCTGGAGATGGGCATCAAACCCGTCTTTGTCTTTGATGGAAAACCGCCGGAATTCAAACAGGAGACGATTGAAGAGCGGCGCCTCGCCCGCACAAAGGCCGACGAGGCCTGGAAGGCAGCGCTCCGGGAGGGAGACATGGAGGAGGCTTACCGGCAGGCAAGCGCATCATCCCGGATCGACAGCCATGTCATCACGTCGTCCCATGAACTCCTCGACCTGCTCGGGATCCCCTGGGTGCAGGCGCCAAGCGAGGGCGAGGCGCAGGCAGCATACATGGTTCAGGAAGGGAAGGTCACCTACTCCGTCTCCCAGGACTACGACTCGCTCCTCTTCGGCTCTCCGGTCCTGGTGAGGAACCTCACGGTCAGCGGCCGGCGAAAGATCAGAGGGCGGACGATCACGGTGAATCCCGAACGAATCGTCTTATCAGCCCTCCAAAAATGCCTGGGCGTGACAAGGGAGCAGTTGATCGAGATCGGGATCCTGGTAGGAACGGACTTTAACCCGGGCATCCGGGGCATCGGGGGCAAGACGGCCCTGAAGATCGTGCGAAGCGGCGCGTTTGACTCGGTGATAGCCGAAAAGCAGCCCGAGTTCGATCCCGATCCAATTCGGGAGTTCTTCCTTAGCCCTCCGGTCACCGACGATTACACCCTCGAGTGGAGGGCTCCGGACGTGGAGGGGGTCGTTGAGATGCTCTGCGGGCGCTACGACTTCTCCGAAGACCGCGTCAGAAGCGCTCTCGCCAAGGTCTCGGTGAAGGCGGCGCAGAAGACCCTGGATGCCTGGTTTTGATACTTGAGGAATGGCATTAAGCGACGGGGCCGAAGATCAAAGAAAAATCGATGGCCCGGAATGACTTTTTTTTCTAAGAGGAGCCCTGAGCCCGGACTACGACACAAAACATATATCCTTAAACGACCCAAGTCACCGATCGACGAGTATCTATCGGGATTCGAAGGCGAGAGGGAGGGTGCACGGGCCGATACCGTATTTCCGAAATTTCAATCCCGCTCCAGTATCCCAAGCAACTGTCAGCATTCTCCCTCCTGGGAATTGTCTGCCGGACTCCGGGGGTCCAGCAGGGACCCCCGTATGTATCGCACATTCAGACTGACTGTCCGAAGACCGGACAGTGGAAGTTACCAGGTGATCGTATATGAGAGAACTCTACGAAAAGATGATAAATGAGGCCATGGCCGCCCAGCGGGCGGACGTGGAGACGGTAAGGGCGAAACGCGGTCAGAAGTTCGTCATCGAGGACACGAAACCCTACGTCGACGTGACGAAGAAGATGACGGCGATCGGGGACCAGAGCCAAGCAGTCATCGACCTCCACAAGAACTCGGTAGTCTCGCACTACGAGATCCTCAAGAGCCTCACAAAGACAGTCCGTCCCGAAGACGACCCCTTCGTCGAGCACTACCAGACACCCGTGGTGCTTGAGATCTTAAAGGATCAGGACGAAGCGTTCGCAAAGAGCGTTGATACATTCATCCAGGCAATCGCCGATGCAGAGGCCCTGATCGGTCTGGAATCGGTGCGCCACTACGGCGGGTTCTACGGTCCTACCTGCGTCGTCGATTTCGCTCTGATGCCGGGGAGCACGAGCAACGTGGTGAACCGCATACTCCAGAAGACCGATATCCCGGTCGAGCACAAGCGCGCCATTCTCGCCGCCAAATCTTGGGGTATGAACACCTCCTACGGGCTCGGCGACGCCTTCTCTAAAGCCCTCGAAGCTGGGGATACCCCCGCTGAGGCGACGAAGAAAGAGATCGCGATCATGCAGAAACTCTACCGCGAACCGGTAGAAGCCCAGGCGGAGCTGATGGATGAAGCCGGGATGACGTCGTTTGACCCGAGGAAATACATGGCCGAGTACCGTCGGCGGATGGAGACGACCGTCAAGGCAGCCATCGATGATGGTGTCCACTACGGCAACATCCTGACCGTTCCCGCCTACAGTGTCGGCGATGTCGCACACCACATCGCCCAGTCGACCTTCAACATGTGTAAGGACGACGTCGTGATGGCGACGATCGAGGCGGTCACCGATGTGATGGAGTCGACGCTGCGAAACTCACTCGATGCCTACAAGAGTTACTGGGACGTCCTCAATCTTGCAACCGGTGCTTCGGCCGCAGCGGCTGAGTACCTCCTCGAACTCGATGGGTTCAACGCCCCCATGGTCGTCGACCTGCTCACGAAGAGGTTCCACAACTATGTCCAGGTCTACCCCGACCGGGGCGCGGCGGTGGAACTCCACAACTGCGACTTCATGGACATGATCTACCGCGGGTGGAAGATCCTCGATAAGGCAGAACGGGGCGCGAACGGGTCCGGCGAGGAACTGATCCCCCGGGTCGGCAAGTACCCCGTCGATCTTACACCCATCCGCAAGAACGAAGTGCTGATGAATCCGCAGTGGTACGTCTACCCGGCCTGCGCCATAACGGTCCGGTTCGCCGCCCTGATGAGCCTCGCCGACTACCCGTGCCTCCTGACGAGCGAGCCCGTGACTGCAACGATGATGACGAACATCATCGCTCTCGAGAAGGAGACGGCAGCCGCTCCGGTGCGGGCCTGCAAGAACTGCGCCTCGGCATGTCTGGTCGATCGGCGACACCCGTACTGCCAGTGGAGAGAGGCGGTCTAGAGGAAGAGAGGGCATGAAGTGCTACTACTGCGCCCTTGAGGGGAAGGATAGCGATGCAGTCGCGATCTGCATCGTCTGCGGGATGGGACTCTGCATGGATCATATCGTCCGAAAGGACATCGATGTCTGGGAGGGGGGCTACCCGCTCCCAAGCAAACGCGTAAAGACTCCCTTGCCGAGGATTCTCTGTCCCGAGTGCTACAACGCCCTGTATGGGAAGTAAAGGCACTTAAAACCCATTTTTTGGACTAGACCAAAAAGGAGTATCTCACGTACTGGTGAAACCATGACCATATCCCTTGGAAAACGCTGCCTCGCCGAAGCCGTCGGAATGTTCATACTCGTCTTCTTCGGTACCGGCGCCGCGGTCGTCACGCTGATGCTCGCTGCGGGGACGACCCCGGCGACCCCCTTCAACATAGGGATCGGTGCGCTCGGTGGGCTTGGAGACTGGCTCGCGATCGGGCTCGCCTTCGGTATCGCCATCGCCGGATCGATCTACGCATTCGGGAGGATATCGGGGTGCCACATCAACCCGGCGGTGACGATAGCCCTCTTTGCGACCCGCCGGCTCCCCGGCCGCGACGTCGTCCCGTACATCGTCGCGCAACTGATCGGCGCCGCGGCAGCAAGCCTGCTCCTTGCCTGGGTCGTCGGCCCGGATGCCGTCACGATCGGCGGGCTTGGGGCGACGACGCCGTTCCCCGGCATCGGTTACCTGCAGGCGATCGTCATCGAGGCTATCGGAACATTCCTCCTGATGCTCGTCATCATGGGCGCCGCAGTCGACGAACGGGCCACGCCGGGCTTTGCCGGGCTTGTGGTGGGTCTCGCGGTCGCGGGGATCATCACGACGGTCGGGAACCTGACCGGTGCATCGTTAAACCCCGCCCGTACGTTCGGCCCCTTCCTTGGGGACTGGCTGCTTGCCGGCCAGAGCCTCTGGGAGTTCTTCCCGATCTACATCATCGGCCCCATCGTCGGTGCTGTGCTCGCCGCATTCCTCTACGACTACCTCTGCGAGGAGTAACCAAACTCCAATTATTTTTGAACAGTCCGCCTCACTGGACGCTATGAATTTTCAACAGTCAGAAGAAGAGCGGCGAACCGGAGCGTTCCGGTTCACTGCACATCCCTCCATGGGTGCCCATGATTGAACGGGCACCCACGGAGCCCTTAAGCGTGGAGCAAATTCCCGTGCTCCCACCCGGATCAACGTCCGGCGATCCGCATATACCCGGCACAGAGACCGCGGATGCAGCATCTATGGCCGGGATGTTCACATTACCCTCGGAACCCCATTCCCGCGGGGGACATTTATAGGTTTCGGGCGGGCACCATGCCGCACCCGCCCGATGCCCGCTGCAACCCAACCCCTAAGATTCGTGCACCAGGGAGTCACTCAAACCGTTTCGGGTCGGTCTCGATATCTATTACAACGGGCTTGTCCATCATGAGTGCTCGCCGAACTGCATCGGGGAGGTCCAGAGGCCTGGTCACCCGAATCCCGGCGCCGCCGCAGGACTCTGCATAGAGAGCATAGTCGGGGTTCGTGAGTTCGGTGCCGTACGGCGGATAATTCGCTTCTCGCTGCTCCTCCCGGATCATGGCAAGTTCATGGTTGTTTAAGATCACCACGACCAAGGGGAGGCCGTACTTGACCGCCGTGACAAAGTCAGCCATAACCATGGAAAATCCCCCGTCCCCGGTGATGCAGACGACGGTCGCATCAGGATAGGCAAGCTTCGCGGCGATCGCCCCGGGAAGCCCGAAACCCATCGTCCCGAGGTAGCCCGACATCGCGAACCGTTGCCGCTTCATCCGGAAGTTTCGCCCGAACCACCAGAGGTTCTCCCCAACATCAATAGAGATGAGCGCATCCTCAGGAAGGGTCTCGGAGAGAACCTTCATGATGTAGGGCGGGCGAATAGGTACGGCTTTCGGATCGGCTTCCCGGTCGAGCTGCTCGGACCATGCTTGTTTCTGCTCCGCGAGCCGTTTCCTGACCGACGGGTCATCCCGCGCCCGAACCTGCTCCCGGATCCGGGGTATGGCAACGGCACAGTCCCCCCAGACCGCGGCCGTGAACGGATGCTTGCCGAGCTGGAGCGGGTCGATATCGATATGGACGACCCGTTTCTCCCACGGGATCCCGGTGAAGTCCGAGAAACTCGCACCGCAGGCGATCACAAGATCCGACTCTTCGACGAATGCACGGGCATGCGGCGTCCCGAGCGGCCCGTGCACCCCCGCAACCCATTCATTCTCTTCGGGGAGGACCCCCTTCGCCCGGAAGGTGGTGACGATCGGAGCCTGGATCGTCTTTGCGAGATCAAGGAGAGCTCCGGCTGCATTCATGCTCCCGAATCCCGCAAGAATGACCGGCCGTTGGGCGGCGTCGATCACCTCCACCGCTGCCCTGACGGCCTCGTCGGTCGGGGCAACCCGGACCTCGGGAAGGCAGGTCTCGCGTTCGCAGTAGGACGGCTCGAGGGGTTCACGCTGCACATCGTTCGGGATGGAGAGCTGGGCGACACCGCGCCCAACGATGGCGTAACGGATGGCCCTCGTCAGGAGCTTGACCGCGGTCTTTGGATCGGCAACGGTGTTGTTGAAGACTGAAATAGGCCGGAAAAACGCGTCCTGATCGATCTCCTGGATGCCGCCCGGGCCGGCATACTGCGTCTTCGCCTGACCGGAGAGCGCGAGGACACTCGCCCGGTCTTCTTTTGCATCGTATAGCCCGGTGGCAAGATTCGTCGCTCCGGGCCCGGCGATCGTCAGACAGACCGCGATCTTTCCTGTGAACTTGTTGTAGGCAGACGCTGCGAGGGCAGCGGTCTGCTCGTGTCGGACAACGATATACCGGGCGTCAGGGTTTCGCCTGACCGCATCCACGAGCGGGAGCGACGACGCTCCGGGGATACCGAAGTAAAGGGTGATCCCCCATGCGGCAAGTTCAGAGACCAGGACATCGGCCACGGTCGTGGCGGCCCCTTCAGAGGTAGTCTTCTTCATCTGCCTTCGCCTCCCCCTCATCATTAACCCTTACAAATGCTTCCTTCCCTACACTGCACCCGGGACATCGCCAGTCGTCAGGGAGGTCCTCAAACAGGGTTCCTGGCGGGATCCCGGTGGCGGGGTCTCCCGCCTCCTCGTTATACTCGTAATCACAAACACTGCAGATCCAACGCCCCATACTGCTCACGTCCGAAGGTGGCTTGCCGGGCCGTATCCTTCTCTGGATATAAAACTACCTGGTGAGAGACACGGGCCGGGGCAGTGAGGATGTCTACGACAGCACCAGACCCCAAGGAAAAAGACCGCAGATCGTGAAGGAGGCGGGGTAATCGCTAGCCCCTATAGAATTGTGCATCGAGTAGGGCCTGGTCAGATCGGGTATTCCACCCGGAGTGCCGCACATCCAGAAGGTATATCCACCTGCAAGCCTACGGGCAAGAGACGACTATGGAGATCCGGGAGATCCACCCCTTCGACCTGACGCCGAACGAGGCAGCCCGCCTCCAGGAGGAACTTCGGACCCGGGTCCGCACCTCCGGCGAGATCGGAGAGGTCTCCCTTGTGGCCGGTGCAGATGCCTCCTACACGAAGAGCTCAGACGAGATTCATGCGGTCGTCGTCGCCCTCCGCTGCCCGGACCTTACCGTCGTCGAGCGGGTCTCCGCCTCCATAAGGACGTTGTTCCCCTACATCCCCGGTCTTCTGACCTTCCGGGAAGGTCCTGCCCTCATCGAGGCGTTCCGTAGAATGCGGTCCGAGCCGGACGTCATCTTCTTTGACGGGCAGGGGATCGCCCATCCCCGGGGACTTGGCATCGCAAGCCACATGGGCGTCCTGCTCGACCGCCCCACCATAGGGGTCGCAAAGAGTCTCCTTGTCGGCACAGCGGCTGAGCCGGAGGCCGGCAGGGGATCGACGAGTCCGATCCTCCGGGACGGCGAGACGATCGGGATGGCTGTGCGAACGAAAGAGAGTATCAAGCCGGTCTATGTCTCGGTCGGCCACCGGGTTGAACTCTCACGGGCCGTCGACCTCGTCCTTGAGACCGCACGGGGATACCGCCTCCCCGAACCGACCCGACAGGCCCATCTCTATGCAAACACCGTCCGAAAAGAGGGAGGAGGGGTAAGCAGACAAACCACCCTCTCACATGGAAGATAAAACGAAACCGTTATCAGCGTCCGGACATGAGAGACGTTTGCTGACCGGCGGACCCCGTCCGCCGGGACGGTTGAGAGCTATGGAGCATGACCATGACGGATACTTGCAGATGCCTTAAGGCGGAGGAGGCGATTGGAGATGGCAGCACGTGAGATTGTGCCGGGTGTCTTTGCCGTAGGAGCCATTGACTGGGACCGACGGATCTTCGATGAACTGATCCCGCTCCCCGACGGCACCACCTACAACAGTTACCTGGTGCAGGGCAGCGAAAAGACGGCGCTAATCGATACCGTCGACCCGGCGAAGACCGCAGAACTTGTGGCAAACCTGGAGGCGCTCGGAGTCGAGAAGATCGACTACGTCATAGCCAACCACGCGGAGCAGGACCATTCGGGCTCGATACCGGCAATGCTTGAGAGGTTCGACGGTGCAAAGGTGGTGACGAATCAGAAATGCCGGGATTTCCTGATCGACCTCCTCCACGTCCCGGAAGATCAGTTCGTCGTCATCAACGACGGTGAGACGCTCGATCTGGGGGGTAAGACGCTCGAATTCATCATCGCTCCCTGGGTCCACTGGCCGGAGACGATGCTGACCTATCTGCCGGAAGACCGGATCCTCTTCCCCTGCGACCTCTTTGGTTCACATTACGCGACGAGTTCCCTCTACGTCCCCGACGAGGGTGCGGTCTACGAGTCCGCAAAACGTTACTACGCCGAGATCATGATGCCGTTTCGGTCGAGCATCAAGGGGCACCTTGAGAAGCTTGCCTCACGCGAGATCGATCTGATCGCGCCGAGCCACGGCCCGGTCTATAATAGACCGGCGTTCATCCTCGACGCCTATCGGGACTGGACGAGCGACGCCGTGACGAATACGGTGGTGCTGCCGTACGTCTCCATGCACGGAAGTACACTCGCGATGGTCGAGCACTTCGTCGACGCCCTGATGAAACGCGGCGTCGAGGTCCAGCCGTTCAACCTCACAAAGACCGACATCGGTGAACTCGCAAAAGCGCTGGTGGATGCCGCAACAGTCGTGATCGGGGCGCCTACGCTCATCTTTGGTCCCCATCCTCAAGCAGTCTACGCGATGTACCTTGCAAATCTCCTCCGCCCGAAGACCCGTTACGCGACGGTGATTGGTTCATACGGCTGGGGCGGAAAGACGGTCGACACCACCGTGAAGATGCTCGACCGGCTCAAGGTCGAGTTCCTTGATCCGGTCTACATCAAGGGGCATCCGAAGGAGGAAGACTTCGCGGCTCTCGACCGGCTCGCCGACGAGATCGCAAAGAAGCACAAGGAGGCGGGGATCCTCCCCTCGTAACCTCCACCCTTTTTCACGGTTGCCGGTTCGAACATGGATCGGTCAACCCGCACCGAAATCTTAACACGCCAGGATACCTACCCACACCCTTGAGTTGATCTATGCCCCCTTCCGACTTCAAGAGAGTTATTGCCGAGTCGCCCTACGTCTTCATCATCGGCGTTGCGGGAGACAGCGGGACCGGAAAGACCACCTTCACGAGAGCGATCCGGGAGATCTTTGGAAAGGACCTGATCTCGACGATCACGATCGACGACTACCACAGATACGACCGCGAGGAGCGCAGAAAACTCGGGATCACCCCGCTTGCACCCGAAGCGAACCGATTCGACCTCCTGGAAGAGCACCTTGCTGCCCTCAAAGAGGGGAAGACGATCCAGAAACCGGTCTACAACCACAACACCGGGAGGTTCGATCCTCCGGTGCCCTTCAGCCCCACGAAGATCCTGATCCTCGAAGGGCTGCACCCATTCATCACTCCAAGATTGCGGGGCCTGATCGACTTCAAACTCTACGTGGACCCGGATCCCGACGTAAAACGGGCCTGGAAGATCAAGCGTGATGTGGAACGGAGGGGATACACCCCTGACGCCGTCGTCCAGGAGATGGCCGAGCGCAAGCGCGACTACGAAGCGTACGTCGCACCGCAATGCCAGTTTGCCGACGCGGTCATCAAGATTGCTTTCTCGAAGTATGGGAGAGAGATAAGCGAGGAGCGCAACGTCTACCACGTCACCCTCTGCCAGAGCAAACTCGAGCGGAGCATCAGAGACGTCGACCTCTCCATCGATCTCTTCCCCCTCCTATCCCTCTCGGAGCGGAACTTCATGGTCGAGTTTACGATCGAAGAGATCGGGGGAAGAGCCATGGGGGCGCTCACGTTCGACGGAGAGTTGAACTACGCTGTGGTGAGGAGACTGGAGAAGAACATCGAGATTCAGACACAGGTGCAACCCATCGATCTGGTCCAGAGCGGTGGATACCTGACGGCCGGGGATGTGGCGCAACTCATCCTCGCCTGGCGGATCATCAACCGGCGCATCTTCATCGAGAGTTCCCCGGAATCAACCGGCAGAAAGGTAACGGCGGCCGCAAGTGGCGGGTGCGGGTGCGGCGACCGGAGGTAACGAGTTTCCGGGGACTAAAATCCGAATGCTGTACTGGGGAAGGTAGATATCAGTTTCCGGAGAATGTGTACTGATGGATAGGATCGAGCAGTTCTCGACCATCGCACCCGATATTGGCAATATCTTTCGGTATATCAGCATCGTCACGGCACTCCCGCTTCTCGTAGCGGCGATCTACCGGGAGTGGGCGATGGTCCTGCCCATGGCCTCCGTCCCGGTCGTTCTATTTCTTCTCGGGACGCTCCTGGCCAAAGTCCCCCGGGAAGATCGTGAGGCACCCCTATCCGCCGCCCTTATGGCCGTCGCCCTGATCTGGCTCGCCATAGCGCTCGTGAGCGCCCTTCCTTTCACCCTCGGGCTCGGTGTCTCCTACCTCGACGCAGTCTTTGAGGCGATGTCCGGGTGGACGGATACGGGCCTGACGATGATGCGCTCGGTCGAGGAACTGCCCCGAACCATCCTCTTCTGGCGATCGCTGATGCAGTGGCTAGGGGGGCTCGGGATCGTCGCCTTCACCGTCGCAATGGCCTCCCGGACGGGATTGACCCAGTTCCGCCTCTATCGGTCTGAAGGGCGCTCGGAGGCGCTGATGCCGAGCGTTGTCGCGACGGGACTTGAGATGTGGAAGATCTATCTGGCACTGACCGCCGCTGCAATCGGCCTCATCCTCCTGTCAGGGATACCGGTCTGGGACGCCGTGAATATCGCCCTTGTCGCAATCGCCACCGGTGGGTTCTCTGTCCACTCGGAAGGAATTTCTTTTTACAATAACCCGCTCCTTGAGGTTCTGATCGTCCCGGTTATGATCGCCGGTGCTCTGCCGTTCAAACTCTATTACCTCTTTTACCGTCAGAAGTCTGTGCACATCTTCGACGACCAGCAGGCCAGACTCCTCTTTATACTCATTGCGCTCGGGATCATCGTGATTGCGTGGGACCTCGTCACACTCAGCGCGACGGATATTCCCACCGCCATCCGGCAGGCGCTCTTCATGTCGACGGCGGCGGTCACCAGTACCGGATTTCAGGTCGCCTCTCCAAACGAGTGGGCGAGCGTGACGGTCCTCTTCCTTGCGATGTTGATCATAATAGGCGGCGCGTCGGGGAGCACCGCCGGAGGCATCAAACTCTCCCGGGTAGTCCTCGGGTTTCAGAGCCTGGTCTGGTGGTTCCGGCGGATGTTCGTCTCAGGAAAGGTGCTCGTGCCGTTCAAGTACAACGGCAGGGTGATCCCGAAGAATATCGCCGACCTCGAGGTCTCGCGGAACATGCTGATTATTATGCTCTACTTCCTGACCATCTTCGTCGCCACGATACTGCTGATGCACCTGCAGCCGACAGCCTTCGACTCAAGCAACGTGATCTTCGAGGTATCCACCGCGATGTGCAACAACGGCATATCCACAGGGTTTGTCTCGCCCGAGATGAACGGTCCGGCAAAGATCGTCTTTATCCTGCTCATGTGGATCGGTCGCCTGGAGGTCATACCGGTGATCATGCTGGTAATGGGTCTCTTCAAGCGGTATGAGTGAGCGGCCCGTTCCGGGGCTAAGACAGGTCATCCCAATCGGAAACGGATCGGGCTTACAAAAAATAATATGCCGGTTACTCCGGCTGATAGTTGATATATTGGTCGTCCACCGTTGCGCAGTCCCCACCGCTCTCGACCAGCAAGTCCATGTAGGCATAAATCTCCGGGGCATCCTCCTCAAGGAGGTCTGGAGAGGTGTGATAGAGCATGAAGGCCTCTGCGAAGACAGCAGCCTCCTTATCCTCGCCGGCCGGGGTGTTGACCTGGTCCAGGTAGGATCCAGGGGCAACGCCAAGAGTCGGGAAGACTGTGCTCTCATCAAACCCCATGGTGTGGTAGACGCGGTACCCGACCTGCTGGACGAAGACCTCATCGGCCCGTGACGGGTCCTTATCTGAGCGAATATAGATGGCGTTCTCCTCAGGGATATACAGGCCGCCTGGGTTCGTCGACGCATCCTGTTGCCGGAAGGCCGGGTTTGCGCTGTCGATGTAGACTGTCACATCCTCGATGAACTCATCCCTGATCTTGGTGCTCTGCTGGAGCACCAGAGCCTCTGCAATCGCCGCTTCAGTGCTGTCCCCATCCCTGTTTTCCAGACGGAAACCACTAACCGGGCTCACCGAAAAGGCCGAACAAACGACGATGATCAGGATAATCGCCGCAACCAACCGTGATCTGAATCGTGGGTCCATGGTTCGTCTCCCTCTGCCTAACAAAGAGTTTCATATCGACTATAATATACTTTTCTAAATCTAAAATTTCAATTATAATTGCCAGATAATTATACAGTGGCCAAACACTAAGAATTGTGGCTAAAGGAATTCTCAAAAAGACGGACTGAATTACAGCAAAGTATATATATTAAATTGCGCTGGATCCCATCCGACACATAATTACCCATGCAAGCGCATAGTAAGAATAATGAAACAGATCGCCCTCTACGGGAAGGGTGGAATCGGAAAATCCACTACTGCAGCAAACCTATCGGCAGCACTCGCAGAGGATGGGCTCGATATCCTGCAGATCGGCTGCGATCCGAAACATGACAGCACCCGCATGCTGATGCACGGGACCTGGATCCCGACGGTCCTCGACCTTATCCGGGAGCGCGGGGAGGCGGAGATCACCGTCGGCGACGTGGTCTACCGGGGGTTTTCAGGCGTGCGCTGTGTGGAGGCCGGCGGCCCGGAGCCGGGGATCGGGTGCGCCGGGCGGGGAATCATTGCAACGTTCCAGCTCCTTGAGCGCCTGGAAGCCCTCAAAGGCGATGTCATCGTCTACGATGTCCTCGGAGATGTCGTCTGCGGCGGGTTTGCAATGCCGATGCGGGATGGATACGCGCAGGAGATCTATCTTGTCACCTCCGGCGAACTGATGTCCATCTACGCAGCAAACAACATTGCAAAAGCCATCGCCCGCCTCTCACGCAGAGTGCGAAGCAGGTGCACCCTCGGTGGGGTGATCTGCAACGCAAAGAATATCGAGGGCGAGCGGGACCTGGTCGAGGAGTTCGCCCGCCGGATCAACTCACGGCTCATCGCCTATATCCCCCGCGATCGGGTGGTGCAGATCGCGGAACTACAGAAGCAGACGGTCGTCGAGTACGCCCCCGACTCCAACCAGGCTGCGGTCTACCGGGGACTTGCACGCACCGTCTACGAGAACAAAACAACGAGCATCCCAAAGCCCCTTGAGACGGATGAACTCGAATCCTTCGCTCTCGAATTCGTCCAGGTTTGAAGGATGCACCCTGACCGGAGCGCTCTCGGTGCTCACAGAGGTACGGGACGCCGTCTGCATCATCCATGGACCGTCGGGCTGCACCCACCATAACTTTTCCCTCCTCCACGCTACCCACCTCTCAAACGACCGGCTTGAGGTCCCACGTCTCCTTACCACCCGCTTAACGGAGAACGACATCATCTTCGGGGGTGAAGAGGCGCTGGAGAGGGCGATTGCGCGGGCAATCTCGCTCTCACCTGCGCCCGCCTCTATATTCGTCCTCTCAACCTGCATCGTCGAGACGATCGGTGACGACGTCGCGGCTGTCTGTGCACGGGACTGGGGCATCCCGGTGATTGCCGTGCCGACCGCGGGGTTCCTTGGAGGGGTGTTTGAGACCGGCATCAGGAACGCCCTCTCCGCCGTCGCCTCTCTGGCCCGGCCAGCGACCGAAAAGACCCTCTCGGCGAACCTCATCGGCGAGAAGAACCTGGAGTACGACGTCGACGAGAACGCGGCCGAGATTGAGCGCCTTCTCTCCCGGCTCGGTATAGCAGTCAACCTACGGTTCGTGCGCGAGATCAGGACAGATGACGTCGGGTGCCTCAACTCTGCCGCCGTAAACATTCTTCGGGAACCCTCCCTCCGGCCGGTCGGCGAGGACTTCAAACGGAGGTTTAGTATCCCATACGTAGACTCGTTCCCGGTCGGCCTTGCCGGGACATGCCGGTTCATCGAGGAGATCGGCCGGATCTGCGGCATAGATGCTACGGCAGCCGTTGCGGAGGAGAAAGTATTCCAGGCGAAGATGCTTGAGGAGTTCGCCGATATCGCGGGAAGCCGGGTATACTTCCAGTCGCCCCATCCCATGCTGGACGCGGATCTGGACGCGAAGACCGTCTGCACCGAGTGTACAGACGCCCTCGATCTCGTCGTCGACCCGGACGGGACGGCGATCCCCCTCCCGTATCCTGCGCCGGTCGGAACTACTGGTCTTCGACGGATGCTTCACCGGTGGAGAGTTCTGATTCGGGGAATGAGGCAGGATAAGGCATACTCCAAACGCCCAAAGCGCGAAAGAGAGATGCCACCCGGGTAGCACTCCGCCACTCGCCTCCTTCGCCCATCAAACGATGCCTTTTATACATCTCCAGCGGAAGGGATGTTATCGGAGTGAGGCCCATGTTCGAACGTATCCTCTTTCCAACCGACTTCTCCGGACCCTCCATGAAGGCGCTGGATTACATCCCTGCACTGCAGGAGGCAGGAACCCGGGAGGTGATCCTTGTCCATGTCATCGACTCAAAGGAGATCACAACGATCGCCTCGGGTGGGCAGGGGTTTCTCGGAACCATACCCGACCAGGAGACCGAAACTCAACGACAACTGCGGGAGGAGGTCCAGCACCGGATCATCGATACCCGCCGGGCGCTTGAGAGGCAGGGTCTGAAGGTGACGGTCCGGACGCCCCTCGGCACGCCAGGAACGGAGATCGTGAACGCAGCGGAGGCGGAGGGAGTCTCGCTCATCGTCATCGGCTCCCACGGCCGGTCGAACCTCCGGGATCGCCTGCTCGGAACGGTCTCGGAGTACGTGATCAAGAACGCCCGCCAGCCGGTCCTGGTTATCAAGCGGGACGCGGCTGCGGGAAGGTAGGTCTTGTACCAGAAATCCTATTTTTCAAGCACTCTCTCGAGCAACTGCCGGATCGCCCGAAGTTCCGCCACAACCGTATCCCCGGCCGGCTGACCCTCCGGCTCGCCCCCGACCGCGACCGGACCGGTTCCCCGAACGAAACTCATGATCTTCTCCTGGAGGTCCTTTGGGTCCTCGATCCCGTTGAGAACGATCTCCGCCTGCGCCTGAGCCGAGTAGCCGGCGGTCTGCACCCGGACTGCCGAGAAGGAGAAGAACCGCATCAGGGGGCCCTGTGTGATATCGACGTTTGTGATCCGGTTGTAGGGGACGAACCCCGTCTGCCGAAACCAGACGCCGCGCTGCCAGGTGATCTCGCTCGTGGTGAGCCGGTAGGCTATGCTCTCATAGTAGAGGGGTATCCAGTAGGCGACGAACGCAACAACGGCGAGCACCGGGATAGCGACGGCGAGAGCAACGGGCAGTGGACTGAAGATGACAACGGGGATGAGCCACGGCAGGATGAAGACGACGACGGCCAGGGCCAGGGATGCGTAGAGGTATGACCGGAACTGCAGCGCCGGTCGGAATATCTCACCAATTCGAAGCGGTATAAGAGGCATGTTATCGCACCGATATCAATACAAACGGGTTAAACCTTTATGATCGTCGATGCTCCTCCGGAGGATGTATCGATCGGCCCCTTCACCGAAGTAGGCCGGACAGAACTCGGTCTCCTGGAATCCATGTTTTTCGTAAAGTGCTCGTGCAGCTCTGTTTCCCGGTGCAACCGAAAGATAGATCTCTTCTGCCCCGCGTTCCAAAAGACCGCTGATGACTGCGGTAACGAGGCTATCTCCAAAACCCTTTCGCCGGTGTTTCCCGGAGACCACCAGCCGGATGATCCACCCGGTAGCGGGGCGCTGTTGCACGAGAGCCCCGATGGTATAGCCGATGACCTCCCCGCCGCATTCCGCAACGAGGAAGGTATCGGCAAAGAGAACCCCCGCCTGGCGGATAAAGACCTCGGGCTTGCACCCTTGCGGACTATTCTCCCGCTCAAGATCACACACAGAGGTAAAATCCTCTTTGCAATATTGCCTGATGACCAGGTCCATACTGGAGTATTATTCATCGGGAGGGTTTATACAATCGTGACTGCTGGCAGCGCGAGGCGTACGGTCTCCAGCAATCATTCAACCCGACTATATCCTATGTTCAAAAAGAGATTCGGCCCGGGGATATCAAATCCCCGGGGTGTCCCATAGCCCGGACTCACTTCTTTATGCCCGCCTGGAGCATATCACGTGCCATCTTGTAGGTCTCGATCTTCTGCTTCATCGATTCGACCCAGTGCTCCTTCGTCTTGATCCGGTGTTCAATCATCCGGACCATCAACTGCCGCTTCTGATTCTCGTCGAGGAGTTCAAACATCTGCTCAAGGAGCAGCCCGTGGGGGCCGCCTCCACCACCGTGTGTCATCCCATAACCTCCCTGTTGCGATCTGCCCAGTGGGCAGAACGGCACCCCGGTGCTCATCGGTTGATAAAAAAGTTTATGGTGGGCGCAACTACCCCGGACTCTTTCGGGGTTGTGGGAAACCTCCCGTGCTCCGCCTGTCTTTTCGAGAGATGTTGTATGGAGGGTGACAAATTCACCCGAAGCCTCACGAAACCGAAGATATCAGCGCCGATCTTTGGCGTGAACCACATTCTCGCTCTTTGAGCGCCGGTTCCGGTTTGCACAGGCGTTGAGCACCTCATCCATGAACCAGAGCGCCCCCTCGACCCCGGCAATCATCCGGGACGAGAGGAGGACCATACCCCGGAGGGGCGGCGTCAGCCCGACGAAGGCGGCACCGGGAGCGAGCGTCCGCTCGTAGGAGGATCCGATGACCAGGTCCGGTTCGGCATCCAGGATCATCTCCCGGATGGTCGAGAAGTCGGTTGTGGAGGTGATACCGTTGCTATCTTCACCGGGGTTGTTTCGAGCGGCAATGCAGACGATATCGGCCCCGAGGTAGCGATCGAGGAAATCTTTCGCGAACGCAGCGTACGCGCTCTGGGCGGCGATCACCACCCGGGGAGGGTCGAACCTTCGAAGATACTTTCCGCAGGCCTTCTGTATCCGGGCATCGGCCCAAGCGATCTCCTCTTTGATTGGTCGGGAGTCAACACCGTCGACCAGGGATTCAAGCCGCTCGAAGGTCTCGCCGACGGCATCAAGCCCGAGAAGCGAGCCGCACCAGGTCCCGACGCCGCTTGCCAGATCCGGATTCGTCCCGACGGTGAAGGGCGCTGCTCGGTGCGCCGCATCGTAGCGGTCGAGGCAGAAGGTGGCGGCGACCGGGGCGCCGGCGAGATTGAGGAGGCGTCGCGCCTCGAGCGCATTTCCCCGGCAGAAGGGGTCTGTACGGCAGATGCCGTCGATATTGACGCCGGGAGTATCCGGGTCCACTACCGGTGCGATCGTATCGAGCGCCCGGCGGTAGCCGGCCTCAAGGTCGCCGAGGAACCCGGGGCTGTCGATGAAGAGGACCCGCCCATCACGGGCAAGGGCGCTGAGATCCTCGCCCATGATCGCGGGCACGCAGGTATTAACCACGGCTACCTGCGAGTACCGGCCGTTAAGGTCCCGGATGACCTCCATGAGGCGGGACTCCGTCCCGAAGATGACCTCGCTCTCGACCAGAAACGTCCCGTGGATGGGGACGCCGACGAGCGACGCGGGGTAGAAGTAGCACCCACTTGAACCATGAACGACGACGGCGAGGCCATCGAATCCCGAAAGGCATGCGACCGCCCCGGTCATCGCACAGGGCCAGAGCGGGTTTTCGCACGGCATATGCTGCTCTATTTGCATCGGTCTACAAGATCATGGCGGTGTGGGGATATAAAGGACGGTCTTTTTCGAAAAAAAGAGGGGAGGGATGGACCTACACCGTCTTTACAAGCTCCGCGATCTTTCTCCCGACCTCGCTCGTCTTCATCGCCCCGCCCATATCCCGGGTCACGTATCCGTCACGGATACTCCTCTCGATCGCTCTAAGGACGGCCGCCGCCGCATCATGCTCACCGAGGTGGTCGAGGAGCATCGAGCCCGCCCATATCGTGGCGAGCGGGTTTGCAACGTCCTGACCGCGGTACTTCGGCGCCGAACCGTGAATCGGCTCAAACATCGAGGTGCCGTCGGGGTTGATGTTTCCGCCGGGGGCGAGCCCGAGCCCGCCCTGGATCATGGCTCCGAGATCGGTGATGATGTCCCCGAACATATTCGGGGTGACGACGACGTCGAACCACTCCGGGTTCTTGACGAACCACATCGTGACGGCGTCGACAAAGTTGAACTCCGTCTGGATATCCGGGTAGCCGGCGGCGACTCCGGTAAAGACATCCCGCCAGAGGCCGTAGACGTCGGAGAGGACGTTTGCCTTGTCGACCGACGTAACCTTCTTGCGCCGACGATTGGCGAGATCGAAGGCGTAGCGGATCACCCTCTCCGCACCCGGCCGGGTGATGACGCCGATCTGGTAGGCGAGCTCGTCGGCATCGGTCTCGACGTCCAGCCCGAACTTGATGTTATACATATCCCGGACGACCTCGAGGGTCTTTTGCTCGTGCGTGCCGGAGAAGCGGGAGCCGATCCCGACGTAGAAGTCCTCGGTGTTCTCCCGGACCACGACGAAGTCGATATCCTCAGGCTTTTTATTCGCAAGCGGCGTCGTGACGCCATCAAGGAGTTTGATCGGCCGGAGGTTGATGAACTGGTCGAAGTGGAACCGGATGGCAAGCAGGATACCTTTCTCAAGGATCCCGGGCCTTACCCGGTCGTCACCGATCGCCCCGAAGTAGATGGCCGGGAACTTCGAGAGCTCCTGGATATCCTCTTCGGTCAGGAGTTCTCCCGTCGCGAGGTAGCGCTCCGCCCCGATATCGAACTCGGTCCAGTTAATATCGAATCCATACCGCTCTCCCGCGGCATCAAGAACCTCTCTTCCCGCCGCCACGATCTCGGGGCCGATCCCGTCCCCACCGATCAATGCTACTTTGTGCTGCATGTCTCCACCTTCTCCAGGTTTTTCGCATATGCAACGAGCCCACCGGCATCGACGATCTCCTTGAGGAAGTCGGGCACCGGCTCGATCGAAAGCCTCTTTCCGCCCACCTCGATGTAACCCGCGGCGATATCCACGGTTACGGTGTCACCGTCCCGGATCCCATCGGCCTCCGGACAGACCAGGGGCAGGAGCCCGGTGTTCACGGCGTTCCGGTAGAAGATCCGCGCAAAGGACTTCGCGACCACGATCCGGATCCCGGCGCCGAGGAGGGCGAGCGGTGCATGTTCGCGGGAGGAGCCGCACCCGAAGTTGGTTCCGGCGACGATAATGTCGCCCTCCTTTGCGGTCTTTGCAAACTCGTCTCTTGTTCCTTCGAACGCGTGCTTCGCAAGTTCAGCCGGGTCGTAGATGGTGAGGAACCGCCCGGGGATGATCGCATCCGTATCGATATCGTCGCCGAACTTCCAGACTCGCATGATTCACACCTCCCTCGGGTCGGTGATCTCGCCGTAGAGAGCGCTCGCCGCCGCCGTCGCCGGCGAGGAGAGGTAGACCTGGGCCTGCGTGCTCCCCTGTCTGCCCCGGAAGTTCCGGTTCGACGTCGAGAGCGAGACCTCGCCGGGGGCGAGCAGCCCGAACGCCCCGCCCATGCAGGGGCCGCAGCAGGGCGCTTCCACGAGGGCGCCCGCCTCGACGAAGCGCTCTATGATCCCGGCCCGGAGGGCTTTGAGGTACTCGGTCCGCGAGGCCGGGATGACGATCACCCGTACACCGTCCGCGAATCTGTCGGAGGTCCCGAGCACCTCGGCCGCCTCGGCAAGGTCTTCGTAGCGGCCGTTCGTGCAGGAGCCGATGAAGACCTGGTCTACTCTCGTCCCGGCGACCTTCGTTACGTCCACGACGTTGTCGACATTGTGGGGGACGGCGACCTGCGGGGCGAGATCGGTGACGTCGTAGTGCCTGCGATCCCGGTAGACCGCGTCGTCGTCGCCTGCAAGGTCGAAGGGCTCGATTGCGCGTCGGGCGGTGACATACTCCCAGGTAATTGCGTCGGGCTGGACGATCCCGGCCTTTGCGCCCATCTCGATCGCCATGTTCGCACAGGTCATCCGGCCTGCCATATCCATCTCGCGCATCGCGCTGCCGGCAAACTCAAGCGCCATGTAGGTTGCGCCATCAGCACCGATATCCCCGGCGAGCGAGAGGATGAAGTCTTTTGCTCCGACCCTGCGGCCGAACTTCCCGTCCACCTCGACCCGGATGCTCTCGGGTACCCGGAAGTAGAGAGCACCGAACTTTAAGACGAATCCCATATCGGTCGAGCCGATGCCGGTCGCAAACGCACCCGCAGCACCGTAGGTGCAGGTGTGAGAGTCGGTCCCGACGATGATCTCACCGGGCGCCGCCCGCCCCTTCTCCATCACGACCTGGTGGCAGACGCCCTCGAGGAGATCGTAGTTGTGGATCCCCTGCTCCTTTGCGAACTGCCGCATGAAGACGTGGTTCTCGGCAGCGGGTATCGAGTCGGCGGGCACCTGGTGGTCGAAGAGCATAATGATTCGCTCCGGATCATAGACGCGCTCTCCACCCATCTCGCGAAAGACCCGGACCGCAAGCGGGCCGGTGATGTCGTGGATCATCGCCGCATCCACCGGCGCCATCACCACCTCTCCCGCGCGGACGGGTCTGCCGCACCGTTCTGAGAATATCTTTTCTGCGATCGTCGCCGACATGTTTATCTCGTTATGGTACGCGCTTCTGACGTATTTAGCTTATCTGGACACGCTCTATCCGGGTGCCGAATCCAAGCAAAATTTCGCAGAATCTTGGGGGAGTACCCTTATGTGACCCCATGCGGATTGTATAAGGAGAAGCGATGACCGACGGACCAACCCCGGCAATGCGGCAGTATTACTCAGTGAAAGCCCGATACCCTGACGGCATCGTCTTCTTCCGGATGGGAGACTTTTACGAGACCTTTGGGGAAGATGCCGGCGTCGTAGCCCGGGAACTCGATATCACCCTGACGGCCCGGGGCAGGGATAAGAACGGCGACCGGATGCCTCTCGCAGGCGTCCCACATCACGCCGCCGACGGCTACATCGCCCGCCTGGTGAATAAGGGCTACAAAGTGGTAATCTGCGACCAGGTGGAAGATCCTAAGACCGCAAAAGGCGTGGTGAAGCGAGAGGTCACACGTGTGATCACCCCCGGGACCCTGATCGACTCCACGATGCTCGGCTCGGCCGGGGCACACTACCTCATGGCGATCGCTCCCGACCGAAAGGGAACCTTCGGGCTCGCATTCCTGGATGTCTCGACCGGAGAGTTCTTCGTCTCCTCCGGGAGCGCCAGCCGCGGCTATGCAGAGATCATCTCGGAAGTGGTACGATACCGCCCGACGGAGGCGATCGTCCCGGAGAGTTTCAGCGAGCCGCTCCCCGAGCGGCTCGAAACTCTTGGGGTGACGGTGAGCCGCTATCGCGACGACGCCTTCAACGTGGACGCGGCACACAAGCACCTCTGCGAGCAGTTCGGGACAACGACGCTCGACGGCTACGGATGCGCCCAGATGCCGGGGGCAATCGCCGCGGCCGGTGCAGCCCTCCGCTACGCCCAGGAAACCCAGCAGTCGCCCCTCCCCCACATCACGGGGCTTTCGACCCGGATACCATCGGGGAACATGGTGCTCGACGCAATCACCCTCCGGAACCTCGAGATAACGACTGGCATCCGCGGCGAAGGCGACGGGAGCACCCTTCTTGCCGCGCTTGACGTCACGGAGACATCGATGGGGAGCCGGACGATGCGGTCGTTCCTGATCAGCCCCTTGATTCGGAAAGAGGCGATCGAGGAGCGGCTCGATGCCGTGGAGTGGTTCTTCAACAACACTCTCGAACGGCAGGCGCTTCGCGAAAGCCTCAGCAACTTCGCCGATATCGAGCGGATCGCGGGAAGGATTGCCTACGGAAACGCCGGCCCGCGAGATCTCGCGACACTCCGGGAATCGCTGGAATCGATCCCGGATGTAAAGGCGCTCTTTTCCGGCGACCCTCCCGCGCTCATCCGCGAGGCCCTCGACGCGATGAACGACCACTCCGGGATCATCGACCTCATCGGCCGGGCGATCGTGGATGATCCGCCGGCGCTCGCAAAGTCCGGCGGGATGATCAGGGAGGGGTTCAATGCGAAGCTTGACGAGCTCCGGCACCTCGCGACGACCGGAAAGGACTGGATCGTGGAGTTCCAGCAGCAGGAGAGGGAGAGGACAGGAATCAAGTCCCTCAAGGTCGGCTACAACCGGGTCTTCGGCTACTATATTGAGGTGACAAAACCGAACCTGCACCTGGTGCCGCCGGAGTACGAGCGCCGGCAGACGACCGCGAACGGCGAGCGCTACACGATACCCGACCTCCGGGAGAAAGAGGCGATGATCGCGACTGCTGAGGATCGGCTCAGCGCTCTCGAAGCGGAGATCTACGCAGAACTCATCAGGACGCTTGCGGCGGAGGTCCCCGGTCTCCAGGCGACCGCCCGGGCGGTAGGATTGCTCGATGTCTATTCGGCCCTCGCAGAAGTTGCCGCCCGCTACGGCTATACCCGCCCCGTGATCGAGGAGAGCGGCCGGATCGTTATCCGGGACGGCCGCCACCCGGTGGTGGAGCGGAACCTCCCGGTCCCGTTCGTCCCGAACGATACGGAACTCGATTCCACCGACAACCAGATCATGATCATCACCGGGGCGAACATGGCGGGCAAGTCCACCTACATGCGGGCGGTCGCGCTCTGCTGCATCATGGCCCAGATGGGAAGCTTCGTCCCGGCCCGGCATGCCACCATCGGGATCGTCGACCGGGTCTTCACCCGGGTGGGAGCGTTCGACGATCTTGCCTCGGGGCAGTCCACGTTCATGGTCGAGATGCTCGAGCTTGCAAATATCTTGAATAACGTAACCCCACAGAGCCTCATCATCCTCGATGAGATCGGACGCGGAACGAGCACGCTGGACGGGTGCGCAATCGCCCGGGCGGTAGTGGAGTTCCTGCACGGGAGGGCGGTTGCCGGACCGCGGACCCTCTTTGCAACCCACTTCCACGACCTGATTGATCTCGAGGGGACGCATAAGAGGGTGAAGAACTTCCACTTCGCCGTGAGGGATACCGGGGATGATGTCGTCTTTCTGCGCAAGATCATTCCCGGCGCGACCGACAGGAGTTACGGCATCCATGTGGCCCGTCTTGCCGGGGTCCCGAAGAAGGTGACTGACAGGGCGATGGAGATCTTAAAGGAGGCAGCGGCCCGGGAGATCCCGGCCGGACCGCGAGCCCCGCGCTACACGCAGATGCTCCTCATCGACCCCGGCGAGGGGGTTGCCGAGGAGAACCCGGCAATCAAGGAGCTCAAATGCCTGAATCCCAACGAGATGACTCCGATTGATGCCTTAAACACCCTCTGCCGCCTCCAGCGGCTCGTAAACGGGGACGGGGAGGAGAAGCGATGACGAAGATCCGGGTCCTCGACCCCGACACCGTGAACCAGATCGCCGCCGGCGAGGTCGTGGAGCGGCCGGCATCGGTGGTGAAAGAACTCATCGAGAACGCGATCGATGCCGGTTCGACGAGCATCCTCATCGAGATTACGTCGGACATGGCTGCTGTCACGAAGATCCGGGTGACCGACGACGGCGAGGGGATGACGCCGGAGGAGGCCGTCCTTGCGTTTGCGCCCCACGCCACGAGCAAGATCCGAGATATCGCCGATCTTTCGACCCTCCGGACGCTGGGGTTCCGGGGGGAGGCGCTCGCGAGCATCGCCGCCGTCGCGGAGGTGACCCTGGTCACCCGTCCCCGTGGGAGCGGCGCGCTCGCCGGGACACGGCTGGTGATCAGGGGCGGTGAGATCGTCGAGAAGAGCGAGGTGGGCGCCCCGGAGGGGACGACGATCATCGTGGAGCACCTCTTCTACAACACCCCCGCCCGCCGGAAGTTCCTAAAGAGCAGGAACACTGAACTTGCCCACATCTACGCCGCTGTGGAGAACCTGGCCCTCGCCCACGGTGAGGTTGCCTTCCGGGTGGTGCAGAACGGAAAGGAGCGGCTCTCGACCCAGCGGTCCAGGGACCTTCTTGCCACCATCACCGGACTTTACGGTGCAGACCTTGCCCGGGCGCTCGTCCCGGTCGAGGGAAGGCTCCCGATCCTTACCATCCGCGGCTATGTCTCCCGCCCGTCGGAGAACCGGGGAAACCAATCTGAGATCTATATCAGCATCAACGGCCGGAGCATCTCCTCCCGCCAGATCGCCGCCGCCGTCCGGGAGGGCTACGGCACCCTCCTCCCAAAGGACCGTTATCCTGTGGCATTCCTCGATCTCACGATCGAGACCGATCTTGTGGACGTCAACGTCCACCCGACAAAGAGGGAGGTCCGCCTATCCCGGGAGCGGGAGATCACGGGAGCAATTGCAACCGCGGTAGGAGAGGTCCTCGCCGGGCACGACCTTCTTGGCGATGCTCCGGCCGAACCGGTGCAGCAGCCGCTCCTGCCGCAAGAACCTGTCCCGGCTCCCGCTCCAGCGGCAGGCGAGCCCGAAGCGGCTTACACGGTCCGGCACCGGGAACTCGCCCTCTCGGATCGTCAGCTCCGCCGGACGGAGACAGAGGCAGGTGGACAGGAGAACCTCCTCCCCCCGATGGAGCCGATAGGACAGGTAGCCGCGACCTACATCGTGGCGGAGGGGACCGACGGCACCCTCTACCTCGTCGACCAGCATGCGGCCCATGAGCGGATC
The DNA here is from genome assembly GCF_001512385.1 of Methanoculleus sp. DTU007. NCBI lineage: Archaea > Methanobacteriati > Methanobacteriota > Methanomicrobia > Methanomicrobiales > Methanomicrobiaceae > Methanoculleus > Methanoculleus sp. DTU007. The sequence continues at coordinate 93,936 of NZ_LFRO01000038.1, forward strand.
CTCTACGACCAGGTCGTGGAACAGCGCGACAAGGCGGCCGGGTCGCAGGAGTTGATCATGCCCGTCGTCCTCTCCCTTCCACCGAAAGAGTCGGCCGCGCTCCGGGACGCGGTGCCTCTCCTCGCGGGCGAGGGATTTGTGGTGGAGGAGTTCGGCCGGGATACCTTCGCCGTCCGGGCGGTGCCGGCCGCCCTCGGGGCCGTCGAGGACCCCGCAAGCATCAGGGAGATGATAGCCGAGTTCCTCGCCGGGGAGGCCCGGGCCGCTCCCGACCGGCGTGAGGCGGTCACCTGCATCATCGCATGCCGCGGTGCTGTGAAGGCCGGCGCCCTCCTCACCGCCGAGCAGCAGAAGTGCCTCCTTATGCAACTTGCCCGGACCAAAACCCCCTGGACCTGCCCGCACGGAAGGCCGACGGTCGTGGCGTTCGACAAGCGCAAACTCGACGGACTCTTCCGGCGGGGATAATGTGATCAGGGTCAAATCAGGCCCAAATAACACCCTTTTTTTAGAAATGCATTGGATATTGAGAGAATCTCCTCCAAATGCCGTATCAGAATGGATTTAACCTTCGAGGATAAGTATGCCTATGTCACAACCAGGACTCGCCCGTATCTGAAGAGGGGAACGAGCCGTGTGACACCACATCACAGAATTCACCCGAGAACGATGACCCGGAGAACCCATTCTTGGGACACACTCTTTCCGTGGTCTCACCGGAGTGTTCAGACGACGGGAGACCACTTAAAACGCCCTACCTGTTGAATGCCATCCAACATCATATCACCTCTCCCCCTTTTTTTCCGATCTATTGATCCGGATCGGATAGGGCCATAGTGCAACCGGGAAAAAAGTGGGTTAGATGAAACGGAATGACTCAGCCGTCGGAGCCGCATCGACATTATAGATATCATACTCCGGTGGGAAGACCGTGTGCATGACCGAAAACAGTATGTCGTCCTTGATGGCGTAGCGGATGATGAAGGTATACCGGTCGTCCTCGACGATCGGGACGGAGTAGGTTGACCTGTACGCCGGGACACCGTCAAGCGATATACGCTCCGTGGATACCCATTCGGCCCCGATATCGGCACGAAGGTCCTTCGCGTAGGTCTTGTTCAGGGTCTCAAGGATCTCTTCATCGGTGGCGTTCGTATTCGCGAGCGGGATCGCGTTCACCCTGACCTCCTCGTGCTTCACCGGGGAGGAGAACCAGACGCTCTCTCCCGACTCGGTGTAGAACCATCCCTCCGGGCAGGTGAGGGCATAACCGTAGGTTGTGTTGACGTAGGTGCCGTTCTCGGGGACCGGAACCGGAGTAGGTTTGCCCGGGACGGGGACGGGTTCGGGCGCCGCAGGCGCCGAGGTACCCGGCAGCAGCAGCACAAGGATGGCGATTGCGGCGACCGCAAGAACCCCGACGATCAGTAAACTCTGTGGCTTCATGTTTACCCCGTACATGGCCCGGGAAATCATAAAAACCCATCAGTTACGCAGGACACCCTCACGGAACACGGCGGGGAACTGCTCTGTGATCCCCGTGCGGGACCGCAAGCACCAAGTATTCTCCCGGCGGCAGTGCCGCCGGGGGAGAGCGGCCGCACGTTGCCCTTTGACGATTCAGATCGGCGTAGTCGCCGGGGCGGCGGGAGGATCGCGGACATCGGCGACCAGGTCGTCGATGGAGTTCGCATATCTAACGTGGATGCCAAGATTCTCTTCAATATACTCCTTCGCATCCACGACAACCGGCCGTTGCCCCGCGATCCTCAGCCCGCCGAGTGACCGGGATTCTTCCTGGCACTCGATCAACAGATCGTTTCCTTCCGGGAGGATCAGGAGGGTCTTGCCGCTTGCCGCAGCGGCCCTGGCCTTCTCGAGGACCCCGCTGACCGGTCCGATGCTCCCGTCCTCGCCGATCGTTCCGGTCATGGTCACGCTCTCGTTGATCCTAAACTCCTCAAGCACCGAGAGGAGAAGCGTGGTCATCAACGCCCCTGCACTCGGGCCGTCGATCTCGGAAACCTCCACGGGCCCCTGGATGCTAAAGATAATATCGCTCTCTGCGAGGTCCACACGTGAGTGGTTGGCGGCGAGGGCAACGGCCCGATTCGCGGTCTCCTGAAAGACCGTCCCCGTCAGAGGCGTCGTCTGAACAAGCACCCTCCCCCTCCCGGGCACGACCTCGACCGAGACGGTCACCATCGCGCCCTCTTCGGTCACCTCCTCGTAGATGAGCGGACCCCAGCCGCGCTCGACCTCAACCTTCTGGATGATGACCGGTGCCTGCATGGAGGCCATGCCGAACCCTGCCTCTCTCTCCAGAGCGTGAGAGGATACGGGTGTGGTCGGGAAGGGAGCGATCTCTTCCTGCTTAGAGAGAGCGGGGGAGGGAACTCCCGGCATGAAGACCACAGCCAGGAAGAAGACATTTGCAACGAGCGATAGAAGAAGCAGAATCGTCAGAGTCTTCTCCCGTATACGCATACGGTGCCCTGGTATTATTCGTTTAGATATATACCTTTCCAGGGATACGTCAGTAGAGGTGCCATTTCCCGGTCCGGCGGCCGCGATCACCTCTGGTTAATTAGAACTAATTTACCCGACAGAAAAAGGCAACTGTTTTCTTCATCCAGATCGAAATTTCTCCCCTATTCAGCGGATTTTGCATTAAAACAGGCATACTCCGCTGTAGAGTAACTACAGAGGTTTAAGGATGACAAAAGTCAGTTATGTCTTCTTTGCACTCATCATTGCGGCAGGAATGCTCTGCTGCGGTTGCACGACAACAACGATGCCGGAGGATCCGGCTGCGACCCGAACGATCACCGATATGGTGGGAAACCAGATCACAATCCCCGCAGAAGGAGCGACGTTCGCCGTCTTCGGCGGGCCCATCAGCCAGGTGCCCTACCTCCTTGGAGCGAATGACAGTGTCATTGCAGTCACGAAGGGACCGCAGCTGATGGAGATGATGCAGGAGATGGACCCGGGCATCATCGATAAACCGGCACCGCGGACGACGAACGGCAACGTGAACATCGAGGAACTCCTGGTTACGAACCCCGACTGCGTCATTGCCTTCGACGTCGACGGGGAGATCGTGGAATCTCACACCAATATTCCGGTCATCTACCTCTCCGGGACAATGAGCGACGGGTTCGATGAGATGCGGCGGGAGATCGCCTTCATGGGCGAGGTCTTCGGAAAGCCCGATAGAGCGCAGGCTTACATCGATTACCTTAACGAGACACTCGAGTTCCTCCGTGAGCGCACCGCCAACATCCCCGAGGACGAGCGGGTCACCGTCTTCCTCGGCGAGGGAGTAAGCCACCTTCAGACACTTGGAGGAGACACGTTCTTCACTGAGTGGACCGCGGCTGCAGGGTGCAGAAACGCCGTAGCCACCATCGAGACGACGCACGGACAGCAGGAGGGTATCCACACCGGTATCAACGAGATCTCGATGGAGCAGGTCCTTGCCGCCGACCCTGATATCATCATCATCGATACCGGCAGTCCCGCTGAACTCAAGAACGACAGCCGCTGGAAGGAACTTAGTGCCGTCAAAGAAGGCCGGGTCTACAAGCAACCGACCGGACTCTTCCTCTGGAGCCGTCCGTCCGCCGAGTCCGCCGTCCTCTACCCGGTCTGGCTCGCGTACAAGGCCTACCCCGACCGCTTCGAGGACGTGCCGCTCACCGACCGGGTGAAGGACTTCTACGCCGAGATCTTCGGGTTCACCCTCACGGATGAGCAGGCGCAGAAGGTCATCGACGGCACCTATGGGAGCGTGACGTTCGGCCAGGTGAAGCAGCTCGGATGAGACAGAGACCAACGAAGACCGGTGTACAGACCGATGGGGGAACCACGGTGACCGGGACGGCGGTGGCAAACCAGGCCACCAGCAGGAGCTGGGGGGAGCGGCACCCCGGCACCATCCTGGTGCTCCTCCTCGGCGTGCTCGGGGTTGTTATCTTCATCGCCCTGATGGCCGGCCGGTATATGATCCCACCGGAGACGGTGATCGCGACAATCATAAGTTCGGTCTACCCGATCGAGATGACCTGGGCAGCGACGGCGACTTCAGCCATCGTGGACGTCCGTATCCCCCGGATCATCGCCGGCCTCCTCGTCGGAGCGGGTCTTGCCATCAGCGGGGCCTCATTCCAGGGGATGTTCCGGAACCCTCTGGTCTCCTCTGAGATCCTCGGCGTGGCCTCCGGCGCGGGCTTTGGAGCGGCGATTGGCATCCTCCTCCTGGACAGTCTCGTTCTCGTCCAGATTCTCTCGTTCGTCTTCGGCTTGCTTGCCGTGGGGATGGCCTATGCGCTCAGCAGGGTCAGGAGCTCGACCCCGATCCTGATGCTCGTTCTCGCAGGTATCGTGATCGGATCGCTCTTTTCGGCCCTCACCTCCATGGCGAAGTACGTGGCCGACCCGATGAACAAGATGCCGGCGATCGTCTTCTGGCTGCTCGGGTCGCTCAACCACGTCTCGGCGTCGGACCTGATGATCCTCGGCCCGATCATCATCGTCTCGATAGCAGGACTGCTTGCCGTCCGGTGGCGAATCAATGTCCTCACGATGGGCGACGAGGAGGCACGGGCGCTCGGGGTGAACACCGAGCACTTGAAGGCTATCATCATCTTCCTCTCGACCGTGATCACAGCAGCAGCGGTCTGTTTGAGCGGGATCATCGGGTGGATCGGGCTTGTTATCCCGCATATGGGACGGATGCTTGTCGGACCCGACAACCGCTACCTTCTGCCGGTCTCGGTGCTCCTCGGGGGAGCGTTCCTGATTGCCGTCGACACCATCGCAAGGACGGCCGCCCCTGCCGAGATCCCGATCGGCATCCTGACGGCGGTCATCGGGGCGCCGATATTTGCAGTGCTGCTCCGGCGCAACAACCCGGGGTGGTGAGCATGGGAAGCCGTATCAGCGTAGAGGATATAACGTTCAACTACCCGGGCGGAGCCCCCGTCTTTACGGGCATCACGCTCACCGTGGATGAGGGGTGCGTATACTCGCTTCTCGGCCCGAACGGGACCGGAAAATCCACGCTTCTCAAGTGCATGGCAGGGCTCATCTCCCCCTCGCACGGCCGCGTTCTCCTCGATGGGCATGACATCGCAGGAATGCAGCCGCACGAGATTGCCCGGCGGATCGGGTTCGTCCCCCAGACACAGGTCTCGCCGTTCCCGTTCCTTGTCAGGGACATCGTCCTCATGGGGAGAGCAGCCCATCTCGGCCCCTTTTCAACTCCCTCATCTGAGGATGAAGAGATTGCTGCTGACGCCCTCGACCGGATCGGCATATCTCACCTCGCCGAAAGACCGTGCACCGAGATCAGCGGCGGCGAGTGGCAGCTTGTCCTGATCGCGCGGGCGATCGCACAGCGTCCGGGGATCCTTCTCCTCGACGAACCGACGTCCCACCTGGACCTCGGTAACCAGGTACGGGTGCTCAACGTCATCAGGGGACTCGCAGAGGACGGAATGACCATTGTTGTCGCGACCCATTTCCCCGATCACGCACTTCTGACGTCAAGCCAGGTTGCAATCCTGAAAAATCAAAGAATTCTTGCTATGGGAGGTCCGAATGAGGTTATCAACGAGGATACGATGCGTCGTGCCTACGGCACCGATGTCAGGATTGTAAACCTCGGCGATCCGATCAACCGGCAGATCTGCGTACCTGTGGCAGGGTGGGTGAAACCATGACCGAGAAATCAGACGACCAGTTCACCGGCCAAGGTGCCAGAAGGATGGACGCCATCGCGAAAGGACCTTTTGCGCCGATATATCCGACAATCGCCCGGCAGATCCTGGATACCTGCAGGATCCGCGAAGGCAGGTGCGTCGATATCGGATGCGGGCCGGGACACCTCGCGATGGCGCTCGCGGCAGTAAGCGATCTCGCCATCGACGCTCTTGACGCATCGACCGACATGCTCTCGATCGCACGGAGGAATCTCCAGGATGCCGGGCTCATCGGGCGCGTACGCCCGGTCTGCGGCGATGTCCACAACCTCCCCTACGCCGACGGCTCCATCGATCTCATCGTGAGCCGCGGCTCGCTCTTCTTCTGGGACGACCGGGTGCGGGCGTTCTCCGAGATCGCGCGGGTGCTGCGGCCCGGCGGGAGGACGTTTGTCGGCGGAGGATTCGGCACTCCCGCCCTGAAGGCAGAAATTACGGAGAAGATGCGCGAGATAGACCCCGAGTGGGAGGTAAAGGCTGCAGAACGACTCTCGAGAGGAAACAGGGATCTCATCCGCCGGGAGTTGGAGCAGGCGAAGATACCGGCATACAAGGTCTTTGAGGACGAGGCCGGGTTCTGGATAATCATGGAGAAGTGACGACGGATGAAGTGCGAGATCTGTGAGGTCGGATGCGATATCCCCGAGGGGGGAGTCGGCAGGTGCCGGATGTACGAGAACAACGGCACCGGGATCGTTGAACGGTATCCAGACGCCTTCCTTGCTGCGTTCCCTGTTGCGATCGAGACGCTGCCGGTGCTCCACTTCTTTCCCGGCGCGAAGGTCCTCCAGGTCTGCACGGTCGGATGCAACCTCTCATGCGGGGGGTGTGTCTCGGAGATGCTGGTTGAGCATGCCGAACCGCTTGCAGCATCCGGGACGGCCCTCACGACCGACGACCTGCTCCGCCTCGCGAATGATCAGGCCTGCACCGGGATCGCCTTCGCGCTGAACGACCCGATCGTCTCGTTCCCGACGTTCTGCAGGCTCGCAGAGAGGGCAAGGGAGAAGGGGCTCTCCGTCGGCTGCTCCACGAACGGCTACATGACAGAAGCATCCGCTCTGCGACTCTGCGAGCGGGCAGATTTTGTCAGTATCGGGCTTAAAGGAACAACCGACGAAAGTTACCGTGCCTGCGGTGCAAGGAGTGCCGCACCGGTCTTTCGTACGATCCGGCTGCTTCACGAAGGAGGGGTGCATGTCGAGGCCTCGGTCGTCTACCGCCGGGACGGAGAGGATGAGGTGCTTGATGTGGCGCGAAAGATTGCAGCAATCTCCCCGGATATCCCTCTCCAGGTGATGCGGTTTGTCCCCTTCGGCGATGCGGGGCTCGATGAGGAGCCGACGATCTACGCAGGCGAGGAGCTCTGTGACCGGCTCCGCGATATCCTCCCCTGGGTCTACCTCTTCAACTCGCCGGGGACTGCGAACCTGACGACATTCTGCCCGGCATGCAAAAAGCCCTGCATCGAGCGCGAGTTCTTCGGCCCGATGGGTTCGCATCTCGCAGGGAAGGCGCAGATCGTCTGCGACTGCGGCCAAACCATCCCGGTCCGGGGTTCTGTCAGTCCCGAGGTCTATTACGAGCCCGGGATGATGGGAGGATACCGGGCGACCAGGGGGCTTGAGATGGTCTGGGCAATCCTCACCTGCCTCGGCGTCGATGACCGGGCGGACCTTGCCAGGATCTGGGGCGGGGTGCTCCAGAGCGGGATGCTTGGTCGGGAACTGCATGACCGGATGAACAACATCGATGCATACCTGGACCTCATCATGGACCTTGCTCACCGGACCGGCCGCGAGGAGGAGGGGCGGGAACTCACCGGCTACATCCGGAAACGGCTGGACTACATCAGGGGACGGGTTGCGGACGCGCCGCGCCCCCGGGTATTCTACGCCATGGGCCACCCGCTCTTCGCCCTCAACCCCGGCAGGCTCGAAGGAAAACTCGTGGAGGCCGCCGGCGGGATCTACGTCAACCGGGCGATCGGCCGGGAGGGTAAACCGGGCGTCACCATCTCACGGGAGGAGTTCGTCGCGCTCGAACCCGAGTATCTCTTCACGTCGGGGTTCCTCACCTCCTCGGTGGAAGATACTCTCCGCTACTGCGCAGAGCACGGCCTCGACGTGCCGGCGGTCCAGAACCAGCGGGTCTACTCAATGCACCCGTCATGGGACTTCGGGAGTCCCCGATGGATCCTCGGCCTGATGACGATCGCAAACGCCCTCCACCCCGACCTCTTCGCCTTCAGGATTGAGGAGGAAGCAGACAGGTTCTACCGTCGCTTCTACGGGGTGCCCTACCGGGCGGCCGTCCACAACCGCTCGTTTGCCCACCCGGGAACGAGACGGCAGTAGGCCGGGATTCCCACCAATCCTCTTTTTCTGACCGCCTCGACCTCAAGACGGACCATGGGGGCATGCGAAACCCCTCCACTGAACGATTCCCCGCTTCGCAAGAAGTCGTCAGGTTTTGAACCGCAACGTTCGCGAAGAAAAATCAAGGATTTGGTGTTCTTGAAGGGTGTCTGCGACATCCTGACGATGCGCGGGACTGGAGACCCTTGCGGGCCCTGTCCAAAAAAGATTATCAGAGGTTTTCAGGAGCAATTCTCCCCGCCGAGGTTCAGCTTCTTTGTCTTCCAGGCCCCCTGTCTGTAGAAGAACAGGTCGCACAGGAACACCACCACAGTGCCGCAGACCACTGCAAACCAGATGAACTGCAGCGGCATGCCCATCGTCACAAAGATCGAAGCAAGGCCCACCTGCACGATCAACTGCCCGGCAACCGCCGCATACATGCCGGGTCTCGTCATCCCCGCACCGTTCATCGCAAATCCCATCGTCATCGCCATAGCGATCAAGAAGTACGACAACGGGACTATGTGCATGAACAGGATACCGTCTGCAAGCGACTCGCCCGTCGCCCCGAATATCGCAAGGAGTGACTCTGCACGCGACAGATACAGGATACCCACCAGCGCCATAAACGCGGCGTTCACAACCAGCGCGATTCTCACGGCTTTCTCCGCTCTTTCTACTTTTCCCGCTCCCAGATTCTGCCCGACCATCACCGCGACTCCCGTGCAGAGCCCCATCACGAAGATCAGACCCAGCATATCCAGACGCTGGCAGATACCGTATGCTGCCACCGCCGCCGTGCCGTAGAGTGCTACGATCGCCGTCATCCCCAGGAACGCAAAACTTCTGACCCCGCTCTGTACAGCCGAGGGGATCATGACCTTCGCGATATCCTTGATTAACTGTGGCTCAAACGTCCACGTCTTCGGGAACTTGATCACACCGTCCTTCCGGGATGGGAGATACATCGCCCCAATCAGGAGCAGTACACCGATCGTACGCGATGCGAGAGACGCATACGCAGACCCGGCGATCCCGAACGCCGGGAGACCGCCTAGACCCATGATCAGTGTCGGGTTGAGAACGATGTTCACGAGATTTACGGCGATCATGACGAACATCGGCGTTCTCGAGTCACCCGTACTCTGAAAGACGGTCGTCAAGATCATCAATGTGACGAAGACAAACATCCCTATCAGGACAGGGGAGAGGAAGCGTGCTCCTGTCTCTGCAACCTCGCTCTCCGCCCCAAGAAGCAGGAGGAGATCCTGCGGCCAGAAGATGCCGATGACCATCAGAACCGCCGAGAAGGCGAGTGCCAGATACAGCGAATGTGCAAGGATCACCGGGATGCGCTCAAACCGCTCGGACCCGTAGGCTCGCGAGACGAATGCAGCCGTTGCTGTCACTGTCCCAAAGATCACTGTTGTAAGCACCAGTACGATGGATATGCTCATCGCTCCGCCGGCGATCGCGACGTCGCCGAGCTTGCCGATGAAATACATATCCACCACCTCAAGGATGCTCGAAAGAAAGTTGCTGATGATGATCGGGAGCGCCACTATCCAGAGGCCTTTCCCGACCGATCCTTCGGTGAGAGTGTTATTGGAATACTGCATTGCAAAACTTATTATTATATGTATGGTTAGATGATAAATATTAGCCGAAACACATTACCAAAATTACCTGCTAAATCAAAAATTAAGACCTATCCGGCACTAAATCAGACATCTATATCGAACAAAACGGATAGGATTTTTAGCACGAACCCACCAAGAGAGGAGGGACGGTGACAGAACCCGGGCCTCGCTCACGCACCCATCCGACAGAGGTCCCGCATCGCCCGGAGGACGTAGAGCCGCTCCCCCTCGAGCGCCTCTTCGTCGACGATGAACGAGACAAAACCCCCCCGGGCGAAGAGATCCCGGACTTCATCGAGCCCGGTCAGCGAAGAGACGAGGAGCAGGACCCGCCCGAACGGAGCAAGGACCCTGCCGACGTCCCCGATGAACCGCTCGATCACCACCCTTCCCGTCGGCCCGCCGTCGAGAGCATACTCCAGCCAGTCGTCGATCCGCTCCTCAGGGGCGGTCGGCAGGTAAGGGGGGTTGAAGAGGATGAGGTCGAACGGACCCGAGAGGCCCGCAAAAAGGTCCGTCCGGACCACCGCGACCCCCCGGGCGCGGGCGCATGCCACCGCGTGGGGGTTGATATCGGTCGCAAGAACCCTGGCCGCCCGGTTCAGGAGGCCAGCCGCGACGTATCCGCTCCCGGTCCCGACTTCGAGCACCCGGTCGGTCGGGTGGATCTCGCGGAGCGCCGCCCGGAGAAGAAGAGCGGAGTCTTCGGCGGGAGAATAGACCTGGTCGGGGACCTTCCGGTCGCTCATCCTCTGCACCCGGCAAGCCTGTTCGCAATCAACGCGAACTCCTCAAGCGTCAGGTCCTCCGGCCGCCGCTGCAGAAGGTCGTCAGGAAGATCCGCGATCGCCCGCTCGATAACCTCGGGCGGGAACGTATCTTTGCCGCTCCGAAGCCCCTTCCGAACGGTCTTTCGCCGGTAGGAAAAGAGCACCCGGACGGCGTCGGCATAGACCTTCCGATCCGCGATCGGGTGGGGTGGCTCGTGAGGGAGAAGCCGGACCACCCAGGACCAGACCTGCGGTTTTGGGTGGAAGGCGTTCGGTGAGAGTTCAAGCAGGGGTTTTACAGATGCATACGTCTGCACCATCACCGAGAGCCGGCCGACGTTCGACGTCCCCGGGGGCGCGATCATCCGCTGGGCGAACTCCTTCTGGTACATCAGGACCGCGACCTCAAACCCGATCTCAAGCAGCCGGAATGTAATCTTAGAGGAGACAGAATAAGGGAGGTTTGCGACGACGATATCAAACGGCGGGAGGTCGACCTTCTGTGCGTCGCCCTCGATGATCTCAAGACGCCCCTCCTCGATCTCGTCGGCAAACGTGGCCTCGAGGTCCTCTACAAGGGCCGGATCGATCTCCACCGCGATCACGTTTGCGCCCCTATCAAGGAGGGCGCGGGTGAGGACCCCTTCACCGGGTCCTATCTCGAGCACCCTCCGGCCTGCAACGTCGACAAAACCGGCAATCTTCTCGACGGCTCTTTGGTCGACGAGGAAATGTTGGTCCCGCGGAGCGCTCATTTTGATGTAAAGATATGATATTTCTCTTCCGGATCCTCAATCTCATGCAGGATCCGGCTGACGATCATCCGTTCCGGGTGCGGGATTGACTTGATTCGGGCAGAGATATCGGCGAAACTCTCAAAAGGCTTCCGCTCCCGCTGCTGGATCACTTCCCACATCAACTTCTTTCCGATCCCGGGGAGCAGGTGCAGCATGTGGAACTTCGGCGTGATCGGGACAGACTTGTTGAAGAACTCGACGAACTTCGGCTCGTTCTCGCGAACGATCTGCTCGATCGCAAACGGCAGTTCCAGCTTCGCCGTCGCCGTCAGGTCTTCATAACTGATCCGCCGCTTGACGCGCTCGATCTTCTCTCGCTCCCCGTCACCGATATAGACGCGCTCGTGGATCTGGATATCCGCACCCGGCTTAGGGACGAGCTCAAGCAACTTGAACTGGTCCACACCGACGCCCTGGACAATCGGCTCACGCTTAAAAGCAGGCCGCTGCTCGCCCACGTACCCCATGGGGAGAACGTCAAGGACTATGGCGTTCTCCTCCTTCCTCTCCCTTTCCGTCTTCATAGGTATCACCCTCTTCGCTCAGAAGTGGGTCATTACCAGGTCGAGGATCTCGTCGAGCTCTTCCGTCGTAAGGTTGAAACGTTCTTTGGCGTAGATTGCACGGAGTTCGTCCCGGGTCCGGGGCATCAGGTTTGCAATGCGGTAAGCGATATCCTCCTTCATCTTCTCGAGCTTCATCAGCTCGTCGACGAGAGCGCGGGCCTTCTCGGCGGAGGTTTTAGAGAGGTGATTGGCATGCTCGATACTCTTACGGAGTTCGTAGAACATCTCATCTCCAGACTCGAGCCGGGCTGCCTCCACGGAAAGGAGAACATCACGTAACTCGGGGAGTAGCATCCGCTCTTCACTGATGATTCGTTTTACCTTCATGCCAATCACTGCTGTTGAGAATTATACCTTCTGCGCTTTTAGATGTTGCGGTCTCGCAATCACCTGTTTCATCGAATCTCCATCCCGGATCTCGAGCACCCATGCGCGTCCGCGCTGTCCGATGACCGTGCCGGTCTTCCCGTGGAATCTCCGGTGGGGCATGCCCTTCTGGACACTCGGCTCGACCACAACGTGCACTTTCTGCCCGATCTCAAAATTCTGGATCACCGAGGTTACCGGTGGAATACCGCGTTTTCGGAGGTCCTTCTTGAACTTATACCGCGTCTTTCTGCGTGGTCCATTGTGTTGTGCCATAATTACTCACCATACTCATTCGCTGTTTCGACCAGCACCACATCGAGGCTGACAACACGTGCGGTGCGCCCCAGGATCTGGGCGAGGCTGGGCTGGGTTCTGCCGTTGTCACCCGATACCAGTTCCTTGATGTAGAGGCCTGCTTCACCGACGACTTCAATCCAGTATCCATCGTCGTCTCTCCCCGTACACTGGATATCGAGGACCTGCCGTTCCCGAACTTTATCTGCCCGTCGGTGTGACACCCGCGTAGGGGTGCGCTGTCGTATTGTTACACCTTTTAACTGATCGAGGGCCGTCCTGAGCTCATCTGGGGCCACAGGGCCGTCGATCTCGACCAGGATCCTGTATTTTTTATGCGCCTTGTCGGACTTAAGACTTTGCACCGTCTTCCGATCTGCCCATCCGGTCAGATGGACCGCCACCCTGCCCGCGGCACTTCTGTTGATCTCTTCCTCAAGCAGTGCAAGGTCCACGGAGCGTTTCCTGGGCGCTTCCACTTCCATCACAAAGGGGCGCCCAGAACCGAGCATCCGTGCATCGATATCCTCCCGACCAGCACCGTGCAGAACGGCGTTCTCCGCCTCGAAGGCCTCCATCACCGGTCGGCCGATCAGTTCCTCGACAGAATCGACGTACTGCTTCCCGGTGAAGTTGCACTTCTCGCATCCGGCCCCGCGGCATGCACGGCAATCCCAGTGAGTCTGCGGGATGCCTCGCTCGTACTTCAGATACCGGCCGAAGAAGAAGACCGGGTTGACCTGTATCTCGACCGAGTCTTCTGCAAGATCGAGGATCGCAACGATGTCGGGGCGTTTGAGGTCGGCCGTCTTCCCGGTGAGAGCCGATACGGCCTTTCCTACTTCCCGATTCATCTCCGCCTTCATCGGCTCGGGGTCACGGAGGGAGAGATCGCTCCAGACCATCTCCTCGCTCTCCGCGGCGATCGGCGGCACCTTTGTGCCGACAAGAAACGTCTCGAACTCGATCCCGGCAAGAGCCTCCACGATCCTCTCGGCCCAGGCATCGATGCGAGAGAGTTCGCCCCCGCAGATCCAGCACGAATCCGGATCAGGCTCGTGGTGCGGCACGTTTGCCGCTATCTCGTAGGCGATCCGGAGCGCCCTGCCCCGCTCATCATTCGTCAGTCCAAACGACCGCTTACCGAAGAACCGCCCAAGACAGTGGTTGCAGATCTCGCCGTATCCAAGAATTGCTTCAACCTCTTCTATGATACCCATCCGGATTCCCTCCGATCCATCTCGTTTAAGAGGACGGTAATAGCATGATCGGCATGCAGCGACCGTGGTCCCACCGAGTAGCGGGAGTACCCTTCGATCATCTCCTGCTCCTCTGGGGTGAAGTTGAGGTGGTCTGAGAGAAGATATGACTCCGGGAGAACCGGGGCCGTCCTGACATCCTCTCCCGCCTCGTCAAGGACCGCAAACGGGATCTCGGCAAGGAGCCGCGAAAGCCCACCGCGACGGACGTAGACGCCCGGAGTCGACTCCCGAAACTCGTCGCCGCAGGGGATCGAGAGCGCCTTCTTGATCAGGGCGGCGCTGCTCCGCTCATCCGGCGAGAGGTAGCGGACAACGCTGCCCCGGAAGAGGACGGTCTTTTCTGGCCCGGGCTCTCCACAGAGAATAAGATAGCACTCGACGTCGCGCCGCAGATCGTGTGAGAGGAAGAACGAGGAGTTGACAGAGCGGCAGAGGACGTCCATCCTCCCGCCGCTTCCAGGAAGATCGTTGAGGCTGAAGTTGCCGCTTGTTGCGGCAAGATGCCCCACGATGGCGAATCGCTTCATCTGCTGGGTCCGCCGAACTTCTTTAACATGCGCTGCATGTTGAACCTGCCGCCGCTCATGCCCCGCATGCCCTTCAAGGCCCGCTGCATGATCTTGTAGTACTTGATGAGATCCCTGACGTCCTCGGGCGCCACCCCGGCGCCGCGTGCGATCCGCTGGACCCGGGAGCCCCCGATGATCGAGGGATCATCGAGTTCCGAAGGAGTCATCGAGTCCATGATCACCTTGTAGCGCTGCATCTTGGTGCTGGTGATATCGTAAGCTTCATCGGGGATCTGCATGCCGCCGAGCGGGAGCATGCTCATGATCTGCTTTAAGGGCCCCATCTTGTTTAAGGCCTCGAGCTGCTTGTACATATCCCGGAGCGTGAACCGGCCCTTGAGGATAGCGTTGACGTCGAGATCCTCAGCCGAGACCGCCTCTTCCGCCCGCTCAACGAGGGCTTTTAAGTCTCCCATTCCAAGCAGCCGGGAGATGAACCCGTCAGGGTCGAACCGTTCAAGGTCCTCGATCGTCTCCCCGCTCCCGATGAAGACGATGCCGCTCTGCGTCTCGGCAACCGCCGAGAGAGCGCCGCCACCCTTTGCCGTGCCGTCCATCTTGGTGACGAGGACACCGTCGATCCCGATCGCCTCGTGGAACCGGCGGGCCTGTTCGCTTGCCTGTTGACCGAGCGCCGCATCGATCACGAGCCACCTGTGGTCGGCGTGCGAGATCTCATTGATGTTGATGATCTCCTCGATCAGGTTCTCCTCAAGGGCGTGCCGTCCTTGAGTATCGATGATGATCACTTCATAGAGCTTGCGGAACTTAGGGAGCCCTTCCCGGACGATCTTGAGTGCGTCGGGCTCCTTCGGATCACCGTAACAGGGGACGCTGATCCGATCGCAGAGGGTCTTTAACTGCTCATACGCTCCCGGTCGGAAGGTGTCTGCACAGATCACGCCGACCCGGAGCCCTTTGCGCTGGAAGTAGCGGGCGAGTTTTGCCGTCGTCGTGGTCTTGCCGCTCCCCTGCAGACCAGCCATCAGGATCGTCTGGGGTTCAAGCGTCACCTCTCCGGGCTTTCCCATCAGCCGGACCAGTTCCTGGTAGACGATCCGGAGAACGTGCTCCCGAACCCCCATGCCCTTCGGGGGCTCCTCTTCGAGGGCACGCTGCTTGATCGCCTGGGAGAGTTGCATCACAAGTTTGACGTTGACGTCGGCTGAGAGGAGCGCTCTCTGCAGATCACGCACCAGTTCGTCGACCGCAGCCCGATCGATCACCGTCTTACCGGCGAGCCTCTTGACCGCATCCTTTAGGGAGGTGCCAAGGTTATCGAGCATCAGACCTCACCCCCAAGGAGCTCGTCGACCACAACGCTGGGGTTAAACGGCATGATGTCGTCATAGCCCTGACCGGTCCCGAGGAAGAGGATGGGTTTGCCCACCGTGTGAGCGATCGATATTGCCGCACCGCCCTTGGGGTCCATGTCCGCCTTCGTCAGGACGACCGCATCGGTCCCGACGGTCTTGTTGAACTCGTCGGCGCGGATGACCGCATCATTCCCGGCCACCGCCTCATCGACGTAGACGACAAGGTCGGGCTTCATGACCCGGCGGATCTTTCCGAGCTGGTTCATGAGGTTTGCCCGGTTATGGAACCGCCCGGCGGTATCGGCGAGGACGACATCGATATTGTGCGCCTTCGCGTATTGGACCGCATCAAAGAGGACCGCTGAAGGGTCGGCGCCGTCCTGGTGCTGGATCGTCTTGATGCCAAGACGGTCTGCATGGGTCCGGATCTGCTCGATCGCACCCGCGCGGAACGTGTCGCCCGCACCGATCACGACGGAAAACCCGTTCTTCTGAAGGTAATGCCCGACCTTCGCAACAGTTGTAGTCTTTCCGGTTCCGTTCACTCCGGTAAAGAGGATCTTCACCGGACGCTCATGCTCACGGATGTAGGTGCAGAGGTCAAGACCCTCACCCAGAACGCCACAGAGTGCGGACCGCAGGGTTGAGACGACCAGGCCGTCGATCGACGAGCCGATCTTTCTATGCCGGCCCACAAGGTCGGTGCGCATACGGGTGATGATCTCGTCCGTGACCGGGAGGGCGACGTCGTTCTCGAGGAGAGTCATCTCAAGTTCAAGAAGAGGCTCCTCGATATCCTTCTCCTGGATAAGGACCTCCCGTTCGCGGACGAGAACCTTCAGCCTGTTGAAAAGTGTAGGTTCCTCCCGCTTCTCCTCCGGCACACTCTCTGCGGGGGCCGTCGGTTCGGGAGAGGACTGGGCGGGGGGCTGGACGGGTTTTGCAGCCTCCGGTAGCGCCGGCTGTTCAATAGCCGCCGGCTCCGGACCGGCGACCTCCTCGATTCTTGAGGTAAACTTAGTCTTAATATTCTGAAGTTTTTTCTTTAATGAATCGAACATTATGAACTTCCGCTCTGGCCTGCCTGAGCCTGCCGGGCTCCCCGGTAGGCCGCCTCAAGGCGGCGGGAGATCTCCGTTGCCTGCCCCTGCAATTGTTCAACCGAACCTGCGACCTTCTTTCCAAGCGCTTCAAGCTCGGTGATTCGATCCTCCAGATACTCAACCGCCTCCGCACTGGCACGTTCGACAGAGACGTCGGCCCCGATGTTCACGATTGCATGCCCGGCGTCAAGCACCTTCACCCGGAGGTGAGCGCCGCCCCCGATTGGGAGAAGAAGCGTGGCATCCCCGTTCTCCTGAAGGGCACGAAGGGTCTCGACGGCGGCGGCTGCCTCAAGTCGCTGCTGCTCGATCATCGAGAGTTGCTGCGTCAGAATCTCGATCTGCTGCCCGTACTCATTTAAGTACATCTGGAGGGTCTGTATCTCGCGAGGATCTGCCTGGTCCACGTTATTCACCAGTTACTACGTTAACCGACTCGATGGTGATATAACTTCTCTTCAAGCGGTGTTTGCTTCCAATCTCAGTGAAAATTCTCTCTCTTGCCTGGTTCTCGTTTGGGGCCGCGACAACCTTACGGTACGGTCTCCACTCTTTGTTGATCATGCACGCGCCCACAACTTCAAATGTCTGGTTCTCCATGACTGACTCACTCCAAAAACCCAAAGACTTCTTCTATCCGTCCCAGCTCAAACCCGGTCGTGGCGGAGCCTGCAATGTACCCCTTGCTGTTCGCAAGAAGTCCGGTACCCACAAGCCCCGTACCCATGTTGACGGAACCAAGACCAATCGGGAGGTCGACAACCCGTTCGAGGGCGGCGATCTCCGTATCGTTGGCTCTCGGGTGGACGAGGATCCCCTTATTCGTCGCATGCCCGGCCATACCGACGGTCTTGATGCCTCCAAGTGAGAGCCGGATCACCGGCACCCCAAGGAACGACCCGATCTCCTCGGCGATGTCGATGCTCATATCGGGATGGACGGCGGCAACATAGTCGTTTGCGAGGATCACGTTGCCGGCCGCGTTCATGGAGCCTTCGAGCAGCATGATGTCGCGATAATCACCAAGAACAGCCAGTTCATCGTCGTCGGCAAGACCGCTGACGATCAGACCCTGGCTGTTTCCCGCAACAAGCGACCCGATAATGTTGCTTCCCTGGATAGTAGTGGTCACGATATCGACATCGAGGTCTCGCACGAGAGCCTCGGTGAACTCCGCCGGCGCCCCGGGATATACGATCGCGATATCCTCAAAGACGCGGGCGTAGACACCAATGTTCGGATCGCCGGCGAGATCGATCGTTCCTGTCATTTCACTCCTCGGCGAGCTCGGCCTGGACCTGCCCATCCTCGAACTTCATCGCACGGACGCGAATCTTTCGCGGGGGCTTGGAATTACCGTGCTCCCAGACCTTCTCGTTGATGCTCTTATCCAGTTTGACGTCCTCGCTCTTCATGTGCCGGGCAAGGAACGCCCTGATGTCCTTAATTGCGGTGTTGCTTCGCTTCCAGCGGGGTGCACGCTTCACCTCGCGGAGAGGGATGATATAGATATGCTCCTTCAATGCCTCTGCCATAGCCTTACACCTTTAACGTACTCCGTCTCCAGTTGCGCCGCTTGGGATGCGACACGACTGCACGGTTGGTCCTGATCATCACCCATGCCGGCACGCGGCGATTCTGCTCGCATGCCTTCGCCAGCCGGATCTTCCGGCCCTTCATCAACTTGCTCATAACTCTCACTCTTATAACTTTCAGGTCTCCCTCATCCCAACCACCAGCGACTGTTGGTGGTTGGGAGGAAAGAGAGGAGCCGGATCGATGCCGCGAGCGCGAATCGCGCTGCGGATCTCCTGCTCGTAGTCACCGTTCTCGATCGTGCCCGTCTCTCCGTAGCGGATCACAAACAACCTTTTCGCGAGGCGTTCAACCTCCTGTTTCCCGTAGCCGAGGAGCGGCCGGACGTAGGAGTGGCCGCTCGTCATCTCCAGGCGCTGCACATCGGAGCGCTCGAGTCGGGGGACCCGGTCCTCCCGGCGAGTGCCGTCGCCGACCACTTCGTACTCATGCAGGAGGGTCTCAACAGCCTTCCGGTGGACCATATTGATCGCGTCGTTCGGGTAGCCGCACGAGAGGATCAGATCGACGGCCTCGTCAAGGACGTCTCTCCCGAGCACCCTTCTCTTGAAGGGAAGGTTTAAGGCGGCTGCTACAGCCTGCACCGCCGGAACCTCACGGTCAGGGTCGAATACGCAGGTATTCAGTTCCACGTCGTAGTCGCGCGCAAGCATGATCGCCGCGAGCGAACTGTCTTTCCCTCCCGAGAAGAGCACACCCGCTTTCATTACTTTCGTGTAATCCGAAACTCTCTTTTGGACGGCGTCAACTGGCTGAGCAGGGCTTTTAACTGCTCATCGGTGATCCGCTGTCGGATACGGCCGCTCTGAGCCAGCATTACCAGTTGCTGCTCGACCGCCTTCGCAAAATCCGGCCGGGTCAACTTGATGGTATTGAGTCTCTCTCTCGCTTCGGGTTCGAGGATCTCCATGAGCATGACGCGGATCTGCGACTCGATCTGCCGCTGGCGCTCCATCTCCTCCTCGGCTGCCTGTTGTTCCATCGCCTGCCGTTGGAGTTGTTCCATCCTCCGGCGGCGGAGGTCCGCGAGTTCGTCGTCTACCATCAGTTACACCCTCAGTCGGTTAGTATCGGGCAAGTCCCGGGGCAGTCTCGGCAGCCTGGGCCTTCAGACTGTTTGCGACGTTGTCAAGGAACGATCTCCCGGCAGGGGTAACCACGCGCCCCTCAGTTGTGTGGGAGACGTACCCGGCAGCTTCGAGCTGCTGGAAAACCTTTCGGACAATGGAGCCGCTTCCCCGCCGGAACTGATTGGGAGCCGAGCCCCGGTCGCGTTTGCCGCCGTAGGCGGAACGCATCCTCTGGATCCCCACCGGGCCATCAGTATATATACGCCGGAAGATCGCCGCCGCACGCACGTACCACCAGTCTTCATTCTCGGGGGGCATCTCTCTGTGTACCCCCGTCTTCGCAAAAGCGGCCCAGTCAGGGGGCTGAATCTGCGGATTTTTCTTGAGTTCTTCTGCCACCTGCCGAATAAGCATCTCGGCAGGGATGTCATATACGGTCGTCATAGATGAACCTCACTATCGCTAACAGTCTTTACATATTCGTCCAGTGATGTTTTATATATTTCGAGATTCCCGTCAGGAAGATCGACGACGGCGCTCCGCGAGGACGAGGGTCCTCCCTCGGACCTCGAGGAGAACCGCGTCGGTTGAGACCGCTACCTTCTCGGGATCAACCTCGGTATTCCTGAGCCAGCGGACCTTGACGATCTTGCGATCTTTAAGCTGGCGCCGAATCTCATCGATCATGACGTTTGTGATGCCGCGCTTGCCGATCCAGACAGTTGGCTTGATATCCTGATACGATTCCCTGCTCATTCTTGAGGCCTCCCCACCGGATACCGTGACCGGTGTCCACAGGTAAGGCAGGTGACGATCACGTTTCCGCGGTGGATTCTGATTCGGGCGTTCGAACCCGGCACCAGGTACGCGTTGCACCGGCGACAGAACCGGCGCTTCAGCGGGCGCTCAATCCGAACCCGGTGGCGCATACCGATCTTGCGCGCGAGTTCGACGCAACGGTTGCTCCAGGCGGGATTTTCAGGGTAAAACTCCGCCGCACGCGCAAAGAGGAGAGCGATCCTCTCGCGGGCGAGTCTCCGAGAGCCCGATCTTCGTGTAGTGTCTGCCATGATCCGTTCCCATCAAATTGCGGGTTTTGAGGTTGGGGGCGGGAGAATATAAGAGTTTGATCTTCGGGTCATCGGATCCGCACCCGGCGGCCGATTACCTCGAGTCGGTCCTCACAGAAGAGTTTTACAGCGAGGGGGAGGGCTTTATGCTCTTCCACCAGGATCCGTTCGGCGAGCGTCGACTCGTCGTCGTCCTGAAGGACCGGGACACACCGCTGAACGACGATGGGCCCTGTATCCATCCCCTCATCCACGAGATGGACAGTGCAGCCCGCAATCTTTACTCCATACTCAATCGCCTGCCGCTGCGCGTGCAGGCCGGCAAATGCCGGGAGTAGAGCAGGGTGAATATTCATCATCCTGCCCGAGAACTCGTGGACAATCTCGGCGCCCAGGATCCGCATGTAACCGGCAAGGACAAAGAGATCCGCACGGCAACTCTTCATTGCGGAAAGGAGCGCCTCCTCATAGGCGGCCTTCGAGGGGAACCGCGCGTACTCGACAACCGTCACCGGGATGCCGGCGGCTTTTGCCCGCTCGATCGCGTATGCCCGGGGGTTATCGGTGATAAGGCCAACGCAGACCGCCGGAATATCCCCGGCAGCGATTGCATCGATCACTGCCTGAAAGTTCGATCCTCGCCCTGAGGCAAGTACAGCTACCCTTTTTTTGCTAACGCATATTTCTGGATCCATAGGTCTCGCTCTCCCTACACCTTACCGCGACTCCGTCGGCGGAACCGGTGGACCAATAATCAGTTTCACCTTGACAATCCGTCGGCCCCGCATCTGCATCACCACCAGCGTGACGTTGCTCTCCTCAATCTTGACCACCTCGCCGCGGCGGGGGATATGCCCCAGACGCTCGATGACAAGGCCGCCGATACTCTCATACGTGTCCATCAGCGGAAGATTGAGGTCCAGGTCCTCGTTGAGATGCTCAACCCATGTCCGTGCATCGACCAGGTAGATGCCTTCCTCGAGTTGTTGTACCTCGGGTTCTTCCTCGTCGAACTCGTCCAGAATCTCGCCGACCAGTTCCTCAAGCATATCCTCGACGGTCACTATCCCTGCAAACGATCCGTACTCGTCAAGAACGACGGCCATGTGCTGCTTCTTAACCTGAAGTTCTTTTAAGAGTTCATCGATCTTCTTGCTCTCGGGGATGAAATAGGGTTCATACATCAGGTCACGGATCGTCGCGCTCGTCTGCTGGCGAAAGACCGCCGAAAAGACATCTTTTACATTCAAGAGACCGACGATATTATCGATCCGCTCATGATATACCGGGATCCGTGAGAATCCCGTCTCGTTGAAGATGGCAAGCGCGCTCTCGAGTGTGGCGGTATCCTCGATCATGACGACATCGACACGCGGCGTCATCACTTCACGGGCGGTCGTATCTCCAAAACGCAATACGGAGTAGAGCATATCGCGCTCCTCCTCCTCGATCGTCCCCTCCTCCTCACCGACGTCAATCCATTCCTTGATCTCCTCCTCGGTGACGACCGGCTCGGTCACGCCGGGCCTGAAGGCAAACTGCTGCTCGATGCGGTCCGTGACCCAGAGCACCGGGTAGAGCAACTTCGAGAAGAAGAGGATGGGACGGCTCACACGAAGCGCCAGCTCCTCGGTATACCGGGAGGCGTACATCTTCGGGCCGATCTCGCCGGAGACGAGCACCAGGACGGCCGCAACAACGAGACCTACAGCGATACCGAGGTTGCCGTAAAGGGTTATGCCGATCGCGGTTGCAAGCGATGCTACGGCCACATTGGCGATGGTACTCCCGATCAAGGTGGTGATCTGGATGGCATCGGTCGACCGCTTCAGTGTATCGAGTGCTTTCGCTCCCTTCCGGCCCTGACTCTGGAGTGCATGGACTTTTGCCCGCGTGATTGAGATAAGAGCAACTTCAGAACTCGAGAAGAAGCCCGAAAAGAGCAAAGCGGCAATAAATAAAACAACTTCCACTATTAAGAGATCTATAACTACCATTCGCTCCACGCCGCATTAAGCGGCTGAATCCAGCATTGATTATTTTTGGGGGTTATATGAATTATGTTGCAGGCAGATGTTATAAAACCAGCGCTTCACGAGAATATCTCCTGAAGTGCCCTCAATTCTCGTGAGAGAAGCACAATCTTCTCTTCTGATGAGAGTGCTCCTGAAAAGACCATATCCTCAAGCTCCAGGGTGAGGTATCCGGTGTAGCCCCGGTCGGCAAGATCTGCAAGCACCCGTTGTGCAGCCGGATCGTCATGAATGGGGTGATGGGGGCGGCCATTTGCCCCAAGTGCGCTGACGTGAACGTTTACCATCCGATCGATGCAGAGGTCAATGAACCGGTCCACCTCTCCGCGGGACGCCATCATGGCATGCCCCATATCGAGCGTGAACCAGAGCCAGGGTTCCCGATCGAGGACCTCTCGAGCGTCCTCTGCCTTATAGAGCATGGCGTTGACCCGGGGCTCAAGGTTCTCGATTGCCACCTTCACCCTCGTCTCCTCGGCAATATCCCGGATCTGGGCGATATAAGCCTCGAATCGTCGGTAGTCATAGGCGCTCGGGTCCCGCTTTGCTGTCCTCCTCCCAGGGTGGATTGTGACGACGCCGGCACCAATTCGGTCCGCCATCCAGACAGCTTCCACAGTATACTTCACCGAGATCTCGGCCACCTTCGGGTTGATAGAACAAGGATTCAGGTCGAGCGAGGGGGCATGGACGGTGATCGGAGAGAGTTCCGGATGATCGGCAACGCATCGGGAAAGATCATCCAGAGGAGCGCCGCGGAGCCAGAAATGAGGGGTCTCGATCCAGAACTCGATGCTGTCCAGTCCTGACTCGGCGACATAGTCAAAGATATCGTCACACGGGTACTCGTGGAAGAACATGGTCGAGACAGCAAAACGGCCCATAACACTAGTTGATATAAACCATAGGTCTAATAGATTGTGATGATGTTGAGCGGCTCTCCCGCCGGCCCGGACCGGTTCGGCACCCCGATCCTCGGGGTTTCGGAGGTATCGGGGCTCATCCGCGACCTCCTCGACGACGATCGCCTGCACGGGATCTGGGTGCGGGGAGAGGTGACCAACTACAAAGACCATACCTCCGGTCACCGCTACTTCTCGCTCTCTGAAGGGACCGGAAGGGAGTCCGCACTGATTAACTGCGTCATGTGGCGGACGTATGCAGCAGGGCTCGGGTTCGAACCAAAAAATGGCATGGACGTCCTCGCCTGGGGGTCCGTGGAGGTCTATGAGCCTCATGGGAAGTATCAGTTGATCGTCCGGGAACTCCTCCCGGCGGGCACCGGTGAACGGCACCTCATGGTCGAGCGCTGGAAGCGGGAGCTCGCCGCCGAAGGGCTCTTTGACCCCGAACGAAGACGACCTCTGCCCCGCTTCCCGCATCGAATCGGCGTGGTCACCTCCCGGACCGGTGCGGCGCTGAAGGATATCCTCACGGTCATCTCGCGCCGGTATCCGGTCGAGGTGGTTCTCTCACCGACGGCCGTCCAGGGCGAGGGGGCGCACATCGAGATCGCGGAGGCGATCCGGCGGGTTGATGGGCTTGTTGATGTGATCATCGTCGGGCGCGGCGGAGGGAGTTTCGAGGACCTCTTCCCCTTCAACCACCCGGAGGTTGTGAGAGCCGTCGCGGCATGCAGGACACCGGTCATCAGCGCCGTCGGGCACGAGGTGGACACCGCCCTCTGCGACTTTGCAGCAGACCTCCGGGCGCCGACCCCGTCGGCAGCCGCCGAACTGGCCGTTCCCGATAGAGAAGAAGTACTCAGGGAAATCTCCGGGTTCCGGGAGAGGATGGAAGCGCTCCTCCTCCACCGCCTCGCCGCTGCACGAAGCGAGGTCGAGGACATCAGAGGGCGGATGCATCCCCGGCGGCTTTCCCGCCGCATCAATGAACGAAGGCAACGCCTCGCCGAGCACGAGGAGATGCTCCGGCGTGCGGCGCTTGCCCGGATTCAGCGAGAGCGAGGCGCACTTGCCGAGGTCAGGGCAAGTCTCGCCGGACAGAATCCGCTCGCCGCCCTCGATCGGGGCTACTGCATCGTCGAGGTGAACGGGAGGGTTGCAAGGAGCGTCCGCGACCTCACACCGGCTGATCGGGTGACTCTGCGGATGAAAGACGGGCGGGCGAGAGCCGCTGTCGAGGAGATAATGTATGACAGAGACCTTTGAAGAGAAACTGGAAGAACTCAGGAAGATCGTCCGAAGACTGGAAGAAGGCGATGCAAGCCTTGAGGAGAGCATCGCAATCTACGAGCGGGGCGCACTCCTCGTGAAGCAGTGCGAAGACCTCCTCACATCAGCCGAGATGAAACTCACCGAGCTCGGCCGGGACCGGTGAACCGGTAGAATCCCGGAGGAATATTGATCTCGAACCGAACGCCGCTCCCGGGCTCGCCGGTCTCGCGTATGGAGATATCGGTGATTGAGAGGATCTCCCGGGCAAGAAAGAGCCCAAACCCGGTCTTCCGCCCAAATCCCCGCTCAAACAACCTTTCCTTCTCGGCATGGGGGATGCCGATGCCGTCGTCCTCGTAGATGATCTTGATCTCCCGGTCCGATACTTCGGGATAGATGCGTATCCGGGAGACGTTGCCCCCATGCCGGAGCGAGTTGTCGATGAGGTTTGCAAATACCCGGGCAATGAGGGGATCGGCATACACCTCCAGGTCATCCGCTTCCATCTCGACGGCGATATCGCCCGGATCGAGCCCCGCCATCGCTTCATGAATGATCCGGGAGAGTGGCTGCCAGACCGGGGAGGCCACGCCGACATCCTGGTACTCCCCGGTGAAGGCCATGCAGCGCTGGATTCCCTGGATGGCCTCCTCCTCTTTTTTGAAATACTCCTGCAACTCCGGGTCGTCCGTCTGTGCCCGGGAGAGATCGAGGTATCCCATGAGTACAGAAAGCAGGTTCAGGATGTCATGCCGGGTCACCTCCGAGAGGAGATTGAGTTTCCGGTTTGCGAGGAGGAGCGCCTCCCGGGCCGCCCGTGCATCGGTGATGTCCCGTCCCACGGACTGATACTCGACGACGGAGCCCTCGTCGTCAAAGAACGCCGTATCGGTCCACTGCTGCCACCGGACCCCCCCCTTCCGGCATGACGACCCGACGTTCGGTGACCGATACCGGGTGGTCCGGGGTGAGGGAGGCAAGGCTCTGCCGGGCCCGGGCCCCATCTTTGGCCACGAGACCGGGGGCATGCCGTCGTCCAACGAGATCCCGGCACGGGATGCCAATGTAGCGGCAGTAGGCCTCGTTTGCGAAGGTGACGGTGCCATCGGGGAGCCAACGGTAGATCAACTCGGCCTGCCCCCCGCGATCGCCCGGTACTCATCTTCGCTCCTCCGGAGGGCCTCCCCCACCTCGCGGCCTGCCGGGATCTCCTGGAACACCCAGATGAGTTCGATAAGGGCGCCGCCGGGACCACGCAATGCCGAGACCGCCGCCGCGACCCGAGCGGCGCCGCCATCGGTTCTCCTGAGGAGAAACTCCTGCCGTCGGAGATCCTCACCACGAGCAAGGGCTGCAACCATAGATCGGAAGACCGGGAGGCTCTCCGGATGGAGGTGTACATCAAGGGAGGAGCCCCGCAAGCGATCGGGGGGGAGATCAAAGAGGCGAGCTGCTGCCGTATTCTCCTCGAGGACAATACCGTCCGGACTGGTGCAGAGGCAGGCGGCCGGATGGTGGAGGAACCGATCGCGATATCGGCGGAATTCGGTGTCGATGCTCCGGATGCTGGAGATCAGAGCATCGATATGAACATAAATCTCCGCCAGGTCCGACCTCTGGAGGAGCACATCTTCCGCACCAGCATCCACCCTGCGAAGACGCAGGCGGCGATCGAGGTCTTCCAGGTGCTCAAGGATCTCTTCGAGCGCCGGGGCAAGCGGTTGCATCTCTCAACCCTCTCCTGCACCGCCAACGCATAAATCTATCCCTGGCGGCATTGCAGTCTCGCACGCCGGCTTTGTGGGGCGTGAATTCACAGTGAGAGAGAACAACCGTGATTAAGAGGTCTCAGGGACCTCCACCTCGAGTTCGACGACCAGTTCCTCCCCTCGCCGGAGTGCCTCGATGAACCCACGGGGGATGGACGCCGCCACCCGGTCGGAGCGGATGCCCACGGTTCGGTCCGAGACAAAATCGCTTCGCCGCCAGACGAGGTCGGAAGGATGGTCCAGAGTGAACGCCGCGCTCCCTCTTGATCGGACCTCGACGGTCTCGTCTCCCACTCTCAGACGAGTCGTGAGCACCGCCCGGTCGTCGGAAAGTAGCGCTTTGAAGCCGGGATCAAGGTCGGCGGCACCTTTGTCGGCCCCGATCCCGATGATGCAGTCCCCGGTCTCGGTCAGCGTCTCGTCTTTCGTCACCTCAAACGTCGTCCGATGGGTTCCCCGGATCAGCGGGTGCCCCCGCGCCCGGACAGTATCCCTCGCCTTCATGCTTAATTAGGAGAGGGATGCTATTGCTAATGAATGATTAGCATCGTTTGCCCCGTCTGTAAAGAGGAGTGCGAACACCAGGTTCTCCGGGAAGCCGCCGAACTGGTGGTGCAGTGCAGCGAGTGCGGCCAGGTTCACCGGATACCAAGGCCCCCCGAGCCCCGGGTCATCACCGTCAAGACGATCGTGAGCCGCGAGACCGAATCAAAGGTCTGCAGCACGGAGATGTTTGAGGGTGAAGTCGTCTCTCTCGGGGACAAGATCGTCGCAGAGTGCGAGGAGGAGGTCCTCGGAGTCGAGGTTACCGGGATCGAGACAGGAGAAAAGAGAGTTCGACAGGCAAAGGCCGAAGAGGTGACGGCCCTCTGGACCCGAGGGATTGAGCAGGTTGTGGTGAGGGCATCCGTCCATACCGGACGCACGACCATTCCGCTCTATCAGACCATGGACGGGGAGGAGGTGCTCGTCGTCGGCGAAGCCTACACCTTCAACGGAAGGCGGATCAGGATCTCGCACATAAAACTCCGCGATGGTCCGGTCATGCGAAAAGAGGG